>CAMLKS010000052.1 GCA_946480675.1 uncultured Bacteroidota bacterium | reverse complement strand
TGCTGATGAAAGGCGCGATTGCTTTGGATGATGAAATAAACGCCTCTCCTGTAGCACAGGCTATACACAGGGCAGTAAAACAATAATTATTATCCTTCACAGCGGTTGCATATTGCAGCCGCTGTTTTTATTCCTCCTGCCATACTGTTGTCACTACGCTAATGCATCTTTGTATCATGGCAAAGCAATCGCAAACCCTGGCACTAAAAAACAGAAAGGAATGGCGCACATGGCTATCGAAAAACCATGAAAGTAACGATACCATATGGCTGGTACTTTCTAAGAAAGATGCACCGAAGCAAACCATCAGCCGTGGCGATGCACTGGATGAAGCGCTGTGTTATGGCTGGATAGATGGCACTACGCACTCGGGAGATGAACATACCTATGTACAGTCCTTCAGCCGCCGCAAGCCTAAAAGCATGTGGAGTAAAATAAACAAAGACAAAGTAGCCCTGTTGATAAAAGAAGGCCGCATGGCGCAGCCGGGGCTCGATGCTATAAAAGCCGCCAAAGCCAATGGCTACTGGACCATACTGGATGATATTGATAACCTCACCATCCCGCCCCGCCTGCAGGCTGCATTGGCAAAGAACCCTAAAGCCGCAAAAATGTTTGAAACCCTCAGCCCCAGCGATAAGAAACGCCTGCTGGCATGGATAAAGTTCGCACAGCGCCCCGAAACCCGCCAAAAACGTATAGATGAAATGATAGCCGACTGTGCGGCGGGTATCAAGCCGAAGTATTTGGGTTAAGGTCAACCCTTCGTATTCTGGCTGATGCTGCGTATCACATCATCCAGTTGCGTAGCGGTAGCTTTTATGTGCTGCAGTATTTCGTGCTGGCGGTTGTCGGTAGATGTTTCTTCCAGCAGGTTTACCAGCCCCATCAGGGTGGCCAGTGGGGCACGCACCACGTGCGATTGCTGCCAGGCTATTTCCTGCATTTTGTTTTCCGTCTCTTTGGCTGCTGTAATATCCAGGCAGGCGCCTATCATTTTCTGCGGTTCCCCCTCGCTGTTCAGTATCAGCCGTCCCCACGATTTCAGGTGCCTCACCTCGCCATCAGGCCTTACAATGCGTTCTTCAAACACCACATCTTCATGCGTATGCAGTACACTTTCTACCGTATGCTGCACACGTGCCCGGTCATCGGGGTGCAGGC
This sequence comes from uncultured Bacteroidota bacterium, assembly GCA_946480675.1. The sequence goes on along the minus strand of CAMLKS010000052.1, from coordinate 9,261 downwards.
GCGAAAGATAGCCTTCAAAGTCGGCCTTAAAGGTTTTCTTATCCAGGCCGTATATCTTATACAATACATCCGACCAGGTTACTTTGTTACTGTTGATTTCCCATTGCCAACTGCCAAAGTTGGCCAGCGATTGGCCCTGCAGCACCACCATATTCATCTCCTGCATCTTTTCCGAATACTGTTTGTATTCCAGTATCAGCTTCAGTATGGCCACCGTGCGCGATATCACTTCCATTTCCGTAGCAGTAGGCGCTTTCACTTTATCATAATACACCCCCATCACCGCTATCACATCACCATGTGTATCCATTACCGGGTGCGACCAGCAGGCTTTCAGTCCATATGGCAATATCCATTGTTTATATGGCGCCCAGCGCACATCATTTTCTATATCATTTACAATAACTACTTCGCGCTCATAGGCTGCTGCTCCACAGGACCCTGCCAGCGGCCCTATCTCCATTCCTTCTATCTGCTGCAGGTAGCTTGCCGGCAATGAGGGTGCGGCCCACGAATATAGCCAATCACTGTTCACAGCCATTATAGAGCATTTCATATCGGGAAAAAGCTGCTCCATGCCCTGCACATACTTGTGCAGTATGGCTTCCACATGCACATCCTTTTGCACGCTCATTTCCAGCACCTCTTTCTCCAGGTGGTCCAGGGCGGCCATCAGTTTCGGTTCCGTAATATCCACCATGATGCCGCGCAGCAAATGCGGCTTGCCTTCTGCTGCTACTACCGATACAAAATCGCGTATCCATGCCAGTGTACCATCGGCTTTTATCATCCGGTAGTCGAAGGAGTGGCTGCGTAGTTGCTGTGTTTGTGCATGGCAATAAGTGATGGCATAGTCGGTATCATCCTTATATATATGGTCTTTCCAGAAGGTGGGCGATACCAGCCATTCCTGCGGCGTATAGCCTAATATACGCGTCACACTTTCGCTGATGAAGGTAAACTCAAATGTCTGCGCATCGGCTTCCCATACCACCCCTTCTACAGCCTGCAGCAGCGATTGGTACAAATCATTCGATTTTATAAGGGCCTGCTTCGTTTCTTTTATATCGGTAATATCCTGTGCGGTGCCAAATATGCGTATGGGCATGCCATCTTTCAGCTCTGCACTACCCGTACTGCGCAGCCATCGCAGGTTACCTTTCGCAGTTCGTATTTCTACTTCTATATCAAAGGGTTGGCCCTTGGCTATGGCATCGGTTACGGCCTGTGTCGACAATTGCCGGTGGGCATCCGATGTATAGAAATCCATAGAGGTTTCTACTGTTGGCTGATAATCGGCAGGCAGCTCATGCAGCTCTTTCAACCCGTCCGACCATACAGATGTATTTTCAACCAGGTTTATTTCCCATGTACCGCTGCGCGATGCCTGTTGTGTTTCTCTTAAAAATTTCTCGTAACGCTGTTGTTCTGCTATCAGCGATTGCATTTTGTTTTCTTCCAGTGTCACCATCAGCAGCGCACCATCGTCGATGGCTTTGATGGTAATATCTATTGGCCGCGAGTCGCCATCGGGCCCCGACAAGTGCATGCTTATGATTTTCTTCTCACTTACCGCCTGCAATAGATGTGAAGCTATAGCTACCTGCGATGCACCGGTGAGCATGGCCAGTAATGCATCGGCACGATGGCCGTCTGCATTCACGGCTGTGGCACCCATCAGGTTTTCACAAGCACGGTTAATATCTTGAATAATAAAGGCACCGCCCGTTGCAGATACCAGCATCACCGCTACGGGGCCATGCTCATACACACTCTTATATAGCGCTTCGTCCATCCGGGTGTTTTACAACGGTGAAATAAATATTTGCTACCAGGGGTACTCTTATGTAACTACCCTAATATAAAACATTTTATTATTGAAACCAAAGAAAACAGCGCACGCCACACAAAAAATGATACTATTATAAAGTAGCAATCAATTCTTTAACTAATGTACCTATCCGGTCGCGCACAGTATTAAAATCTGCAGGTTCCATATTGCGCGGGTCAGGTATCTGCCAGTCTATATGTTGCTTTGCAGGCATCCACGGGCAGGCATCGCCACAGCCCATAGTCACCACGGCATCAAAAGGTGCTTCGGCTTTTACTTCGTCCAGTGTCTTGCTATGATGCGTGTTCAGGTCGTAGCCCAGTTCCTGCATAGCGGCTATCGCTTTGGGGTTCACCTTACCGCTGGGGTTGGAACCCGCACTGTAGCCCGCTACGTTTCCATTGCCATACATATTTGCAAAAGCCTGGGCCATCTGGCTGCGGTTGCTGTTTTCTATACACACAAACAGTATTTTCTTCATCGGTCTATTTTTATGACGCTGATGGCTATCCACAGCAGGTTGATGATAGTAAACCGCGGGTCGAAACCATAGGCCATGTTCAGGCCTATGATTCCCGCGAGTATGATGCCAAAACGTTTATGGCGCAAAAGATATGCTTTCGTTCTTTCCATGGAATGATTGTATGATCCGTTTATTAACAACAGCCCGAACCCGGCTCACAACAACCTGCCTGTTTTTCGGCATACACCGTTACGCTGTAGATGCCTGTTTTGCTTTCTTTATAAGCTGTTATTTCTTCGTCTGTTAAATAGTTCTTCAGTATATCATCGGGTATCACTATCGCTTTCTGTTTCTGCACAATGACATTCTTAAAACCATTCTTATTAATGAGGGCCAGGTATGCATCGCGCTGTATAGCACCCGATACGCAACCGGCATACATCTCAGCAGCCTGTTGCAGTTTTTCCGGCAGCTCGCCCACCAGCACCACATCCGATATGCTGAAGTGCCCACCGGTTTTCAGCACGCGGTATATCTCTTTGAAAACGTTGTCCTTATTCGGCACCAGGTTCAGCACGCAGTTGCTCACCACTACATCGGCTACGTTCGCCGTCACGGGCATCTTCTCTATATCCCCCTGCCTGAATTCTACATTGTTATACCCCAGTTTCTCGGCATTCGCACGTGCTTTCTCTATCATCTGCTCTGTAAAGTCTATACCTATCACCTTACCGGTTTCGCCTACTACGCCCCGTGCCACAAAGCAGTCGTTACCCGCACCGCTACCCAGGTCTATCACCATATCACCGGCTTTCATCTGTGCATACTCGGTAGGCAATCCGCAACCAAGGCCCAGGTCTGCATCGGGGTTATAACCTTCCAGTTGGCTATAGTCATCACTCATGATGTTATACACTTCGGTAGAACAGCCACCTGCACCGCAGCACGATGCCATATTGGTTTCTTTGTCTTGCATGGCTATTTCGGCATATTTCTGCCTTACCAGCTCTTTCAGTTCATTGTCGCTTTTCATTGATAAAATGTGTTTGGTTCTTTATTGCAATATTGCGATGAATTTGGGTAAAATTTTTAGCAGCACTTATCGCTTGCAGCCACCTCTTTAAAAAATACTTCAAATACCTGCCTGTAGCTGTTCCATACTTTCGGGTTGATGCAGTAGCATACGCTGGTACCTTCTACGTTGCCTTGTATCAATCCTATGTTTTTCAGCTCTTTCAGGTGTTGCGAAATAGTGGCTTGTGCCAGCCCCAGCTCATCTACCAGGTCGCCGCAAATGCAGGCATTGGCTTTCAGCAGTTCCTGCAGTATAGCTATACGTGCCGGGTGTGCTATGGCTTTGGCCATGGCGGCTATTTCATTCTGTTTCTTCGTAAATAAGTCTGACTTTGTCGTACCCATATTCATCGTAAAATTACGATAGATATTTTTATAACCAAATTAATTTTCTGAAAACAGCCATTATGCCATTTATAAATACCCCTACATTTGCCCTTCACCCACTAACAATATAACTATGGCAATCGTAAACATTTATCTGAATTTCGATGGCAACTGCGAACAGGCATTCGACTTTTACAAATCCGTATTCGGTGGCGAATATCCTTACATTGGCCGTTTTAAAGACATGCCGCCTTCTGAGGATGCCGGCAAGCAGGTACCGGAAGAAATGGCCAACCGCATTATGCACGTATCACTGCCCATAAGCAAGGAAACCATGCTGATGGGTAGCGATACCGGTGGCGAATGGGCAGCCAGCTTCAAACAAGGCAACAACTTCTCTATCTCTGTAAATGCAGCCAGCAAAGATGAGGCCGACCGCATATTCAATGCCCTGTCTGCAGGCGGGCAGGTAACCATGCCATTGGCCAACACCTTCTGGGGCGATTACTTTGGTATGCTTACCGATAAGTTCGGCATCAACTGGATGATGAGCTACAACGAGCAGCAAGCCACACAACAAGCCTAATACAAAAGAGCCGCGATGAGCGGCTCTTTTTCTTTCTATATACTTTCTGCCAGCAACAATTAAAAAGCCCCAATTATGCAAGGCATCTTTTTGGCAAAGCTATTAACCGTCAATGTGCAGGTTCGTGCCATTGAAGTGTATATCCAGCCCGTAAGAGTTAGCAGTACATGGACAAGAACCCATTTGTCCGTGATGGTAGATACCGGGGCAAGAAACCGGCGGAACCGATTGGTCTTGTATGATGGTAGGCGTATTGGTACAGCCCGTACTACCAGCATCATACCGCACCTCAAAGCCTATTATCTCACCCGGACTACAACTGGTAATGGTAAGGCTAACCATTGAAGTTGCAGGCACCGATATCCAGGTAGTTGAAGGATAGCTAACAGTACATGTTACAGGGTCTATACATACCTGCCTGTATTCTACATCGCATCTTGAACCGTTCATTGCATCCTGTGCCTGTGCTGTGTAGCCGCATACAAATAGCAATGCCATTAATAATAACTGTTTCATGGTTTTAAGATTTTTTGGTGAACGCACAAGGTACACACATATATCAAAAAAACAACCAGTGTTTTAACGGGACTTTGCAGTGTCGCCCTTGTGCTGTATCGCACCTGCAATGTGGAAACTTATCAAATGACCATACACAACCAATGCAATGGCAAGTGAACGAAGCAATATCCCGCTATGTCATGGTACGAATTCCTGTTCATGCAGCTATCTGCCTGCGCGCCTTCCGGTTATACCATATCACCCCTATACCCGTAGCAATAAACGGCACTGCCGACAGCAGTATACGGATGTTCATACCCATAATGCCGATGATAAATATCATGACCATAATGAGGCTCAGGCACAGCAGCCCAACCATGCTTACCCACTTGCTGGGCACTTTCTGAAACAGGGTAAACAACAGCAGCAATTGCCCCACTATCGGCACCAGTACAAAGGGGTGCATAAACGCCTGCTTATCGGGTGTTTTTACAAAGAGCAACTGGTATTCCACCTCGAAGAGGAAGGCATGCATCCCTTTCCCCCATTCCAGGTAGCCTATCAGCGATGTCAGCAGCAGGCTGGCGTTCAGTAGTTTTCTCATTGCAGCGGTTTAAGCTATAGCAAGATACTGATAAATAAAAAACTGCTTTATCTTGTGCCGCAAATTACATACCTGATGTACCCAACTATAAGAAACATCTTTTTAGCCTGCCTCGTTTGTTTTACCACCATGGCAACCGCACAAAACACGCAAGATGTATTGGTAATAGAAGAAGAAGCCGAAGCACCTGCCAACATTAAATTCCTGGGGAAGATAAAAGTAGGCGATGGTGGCTTTAAGATAAACTGCGGGTATGAAAGGGTGATGGATGAGGCCAAAGAAAAAGTAATAAAAAAAGGGGGTAACATCTTAAAAATAACCAAGCTGAAAGAACCCAGCGTATTAGGAAGCACCTGCTACCGCGTATGGGGCGAAGCGTATTACACAGACAGCCTTGAAAGTCTGATGGGTGCCATTATGCAGGATAAAGTTACACCTATGCTGATAAACGACACTGCGAAATATGCATTGCTGTATATTTATCGGCCACATAGTTCTGTTGGAGGTTTATTAAACTATTGGTTGCATGTAAATGACGAGGAAGTATGCCGGGTGCGCAACTATAGCTCTTGCGTGGTAAAGATTGAAAAAGAAGGCCCTGTGAAACTGTGGGGTACAATTGAAACACGCGCGGAAAAAGAACTGGATATACGTTTTGGCCAAGTGTATTTTATCAGGTGCGAGATAGGTATGGGCGTATGGGTAGGCCGCCCTGTCATTACCATACAACATCCCAACAAGGGTTATTATGAGTATAGCCTTATCAGTAACCATTAGCAATACATATGCGCCTTCTGTTTCTCTACCTTACACTGCTTACATCTTCTCTGCACGCGCAGGAAACCTTCACAGGCTACGCATATAAAAAACCTGTCTTAGTTTACCTTACAGCTATAGACAGCCAGATGCATATTACCCTGCTCGATACGGCTACGCAAACCTATATCGGGTTTCAAAATCCGCATCAGTTTGCAATGAACGGTGAGGATGGCAAATCGCAATATCTGAATTGCAACGACAGTATGGGCATGCACATCATACAGATCCCTTTAAAATCATTTCAAAGTATTACGGTGTATGAAGAAGAACCCAGCACGGCATTCAGAAAAGATGACATGATGGGCAATAATATCTTTGGCATAGCCTACGAGGTCATGTTCACAAAGGAAGAAAAAGAGCGAATAAAACAATTTTACGCCAAAGGCAAATAACAAACCCATCACTGCCCGTTACAAGCAGCGATGGGTTTTACTCATTCTTCTAAACATCTGATTAATCAAAGCTTGCCCTGTCCCAGAATGCCGGTGGTTCTATACCTAAGGCACGCAGGTACACATATCCCTGTCCACGGTGGTGGTTCTCATTATCCAGGAAATACATCAGTGTGCCTATCGTCGTGTTTTCAAACTGGCCAAAAGCCTTATCTACCTGCAGCCAGCGCTCTGCCGTTATCTGCGGAAACATTTCGTCTATACGCTTTGTAGTTTCATCCCATGCAGCCAGCAGCGCTTCTTTCGATGTAAATGCATCTTTATGGTGGTTCATACCCGGGCGGCTTTCCCAGTTGCCGGTAGCCATACCCTGCACACCGGTATCTGCCAGGTCCAGCAGTTCGTGCGCCAGCTGGGCAAAGGTGCGCATGCCGCCTATGCTGTAGTTCAGCAGTTTATCTTCGGGAAAAGCTTCAATCACACGGCGTGTCAGGTCGCGGTGTCCTTTCCAGTGTTTCAGTAATTGCTCAGGTGTTATCAGTTGCTGTGTTTCCATATCATGTTCCATTTATACAGCAAAGTAAACACCGGTTAGTGACAACCCTATGTCAGCAGGGTTGAAAAATTTGTATTTTTAATACATCAATCCTCATCCTATGCAAAGATTATTACCCTTTCTACTATTTAACCATCGCAGCCTGCAGCAAAAAAAGCGGTAATACCACAACGTATACGCCACCTAAAACCACCACTACCGTGGCCGACTTCACATATACAGCCGATACATTCACCCATAGCACACTCACTTTTATACCCAATGTCACCTCACCTGTTAGCTGGTATTTTGGTGATGGCACAACTTCCGATACGCAGCAGCCTTCTTACAGCTACCCAATGCCTGGTACCTACCATGTTGTTATGATAGCCGATACCGACACGGTACGTAAGGCTATTCATATCGATACCGGTTTGCACAGGCTGCAGCGCTTCAAAAAATGGCATGTAAGTGCCAACTCTTTCGAAATCATTAATACTTTACCCTATAATCACAAACATGAATTTGAAAGAGATGTTGTTTTCAGTTTAACTACTATAAACAATACGAGAATTGTCATACCAAACGACACAACTTTTAACCCCATAGGGAATATTTTTATCCCACTCGTTAGTATGTCTTCTACAGGCTGGTTTTTCTCCGGTAGTCTGGGCAGCAACAGTCATTATTACGTTCATGAAGATTCCATGCATATATTTATACGTGCCGATAAAGACAACCGTAGGTATCATATTGATTACAGCACTATTCGGTAGTCATCGCCTGCACCACCTTTTTGATTTTACCATCATTTTACAATTGCAGTCAATCCCTTTGCCTTATTCTCACAGTCTGTACAATAAAACGGCTGCCATGGTAGTTGTAATACTGCCTTTATGAAAACTATTTTCAGTACCCTGCTGGTATGCTGCACCCTGCATGCATATACACAAACATTTCGGCCCGTATTGGTGGCCGATATTAACGCGGTAAAGCATGATAGCATGACAGGAAATGCTATGCCCTCATTCGTTACCGTATTTAAAGACAGGCTCATCTTCAGCGCCTGGGATGATACCGCCATACACCTGTATGCCTGCGATAAGCAGGAACGCATTACTAAATACAAATACAATATAGATTCGACAAACACCCCCTGGTATATGCATCCCCACTATGCTGCCCAGCTGGGCGATACATTATATTATACACAAGACTTCGACCTGCTGCAGGAAGAACGCCGCCTGTATGCCTGGAATGGCATCGATTCACCACACAATCTCGTTGCCGGCCGGCCGGATATTGAGGACCCCACCGAACCGGTGGCTATCAATGACAGGATCATCTTCACCGCGCGCAATTCAACTACCTGGAATTACCAGCTATGGCAATATACCCCTGCTACCGGCAGCCTGGATAACCTGGGGGCAGGCGGCTATTATAAAACATGGCACAAAGACAAGCTGTACTTTACACGTCCCATGGGTGGCACCGGCGATGAATTGTACGCTTTCGACTTAGCTACTCGCACCGCTACACTTATTTTCAGTATACCTCCCAACCCGGGCGGCACAGGTATATATGAGCTTACGGTAGTGGATGATAAACTTTTTTTCGTTGTCAAGAGAGCAGATACCTTGCAACTGTATAGCTACAACGGCAGCGGCACAGCTGCGCAGTGCACGGATATTCCCGGTGCATTTGGCAGTAGTTATGCCTTATTCAGGCGGCCGTATTTTGCACATTTCAATGGCAGTATCTACCTGCCTGTGCAGCAGGGCAGCACCGCATCTATATGGGCATACCATATAGCTACCGGTACTGCCAAAGAGGTATTAACCTTGCCGTTTGATTATACAAACATCGGCGGCATCATTCCCTACCGCGATAAGCTGGTGGCAGGCATTGCACAAAGTTATCACTATGGCCTTATGCTCTTCGCCCCGCAAACAGGTGCATACGAAATAATGCCACCACCTGCAGGCACGCAGATATTCGGTTCTTATACGCCTGCGGTATTCAATGACATGCTTTATTTCTCCGCCTTCGATGATGTATATGGTTGGGAGCTTTTCCGCTACGATGATGTAGTACGAAATATACCCGAAGAGATAACACTCTATCCTAATCCT
>CAMLKS010000051.1 GCA_946480675.1 uncultured Bacteroidota bacterium | reverse complement strand
GTGTTGGTGCCGGATGGAACAATTACCGGTCGCAATTTTTGTACTTGCCGGGCGATTTCCCTACTGCGCCTGCACTTCCCGGTTTTATTACCACTATATATTTCAGGGCATATTATGCCACGTCTTCTTTTACGCTCAATGATTTGAATGTTTCTATCGGAAACACCAGCGTCACAAGCCTTACCGGTTATGTTACCGGGTTGACTCCGGCATTTTCTGCCAGTTCATACTCATGGTCCGGGCTGATTGCCGGCCAGTGGTTCGCCATTCCACTTCCTACACCTGTATATGTAGATTTAACGCAACCTCTTGTTATAGATGTTAGCCAAACAGGTGGCTCTGGCGGTATCCCGGTATATGCAGGGGGCACACCGGTTAGTAGCACATATACAGGCAATACACATGCTTATAGTACAACATCCAGTACTTCTGCCAGCACACGCCGTTATTCTTATCAGTTTGGTTTCGACTTTTTCGTTGGTTACCCCTGTACAGGTACGCCTACTGCAGATGTAGTGGCTCCCACGCCTGTATGTCCTAACAAAGGATATGTTGTGAAACCCGGTACGTTTTATGCAGATGCTACTTATGATTGGGAATATTCTGATGACGGCACTACCTGGAACCCTTACCTGGGTCCTGTAGGGCAATTGGCAGATTTCCGTGATTCTATTACGGCGCCTCGCTGGTACAGATGTAAGATCACTTGTATCAATACGGGCTTATCATATACTACCCCTGCGAAGAAAGTAGAGATTGCACCGTTCTATTATTGTTACTGCGATAATGGTGCGGCAATAAGTACCGGCCTTGATGTAGGTAATGTAAAAATGATTGCCCAGTCTATTTATAAACCGAAGAGCGATACCCTGCTGGATAATGGTAATGCCTCGCCGCCAACCAGTAACGTGCAGGCGAAAAACACCTACAGTACCTTCCAGTACAGTATCCCGCCGATAAAGATGTACCGTGATTCGGTGTATGCGTTACATGTATCGCGCATCACCTCTGCTGCCACCGCCAAAGATGCGAACGTGAGCATCTTTATAGACCTGGACCGTGATGGTGTTTTTGATGCAAGCGATAAAGTTTTCCAGAAACAGATCAACAGCCTGTCGCTGGTAGCCCATACGGAGATTGATACGATCACGATCCCGATGACAGCAGAGATAGGGCTTACGGGTATGCGCGTGATTATGCGCGATGCACCGAACAACCCGGATTCCTGCGGTTATTTCGGTGAAGGGGAAACGGAAGACTACCTGGTAGATATGCGTTACGAGCCTTGTAAAGGCCCTCAGAACCCCGGTACGGTAGACCCGAGCGATACCTCGTTATGTACAGGTTATGACTATGTGGTAGCCGATACGACGTATGAGAAGAAGAAATCAGAGATCACACGCTACTGGCAGGTATCAGGCGATAACATCAACTGGAACGGTATTACCGGCAGTACCAATAAAGACATGCTGCCCTTCATTTTCACCGGCCAGCCGTTATACTATCGTGTCCGCAATATCTGCGAAGCCACAGCCGATACGACCTATACAGACGCCCGCCTGGTAAATGCGAAAGCCGGCTATAAATGTTATTGCTACAGCCAGGCCGAAGGCATCAGCCGGGACAGCAGTGATATCGGCGGTATCCGCATTGGTGACTATACGTATATGACCGGCGGCCCGCACACACTGAACCCGGATGCGCGCCGCAAACGCACCGACCATACGGACGGCCAGGTACCGGTGTTGTATATAGACAGTACCTACAATATGTATGTATACCATACGATGCGCAGCGCAGAGCATGCCGATGCGAAGGTGACGATCTTTATGGACTTCAATAACAACAAGCAATACGACCTTCCGTACGAGCGTGTATATACGGGCTATACCGGCATCGGCAACTTTACGGTGGTAGACCCTGTAACGATACCGAAGAATGTGATCACCAATATACCGACGGGTTTAAGGGTGATCCTGAACAACGACCTGGCCCCGAACGTGCCATCAGATGAAGCATGCGGTGCCTATACATCGGGCGAAACGGAAGACTTCATCGTAGAGTTCCGCAGGACCTTCCCTGCGGGTGTGAACGGTCTGGAAAATGAAGTAGGCTTCAACATGTTCCCGAACCCTACGACAGGTAAGTTTGTATTGCAGTACAGCAGCAATAAAGAAGCGAAGGATGTTACGGTTACGGTAACAGGCATCACCGGGCAGAAGGTATTTGAGAAAGCCTACCGGAAAACAGAGCGTGAGTTCAGCCAGGAGATAGACCTGAGCGAGATGCCACGTGGCGTGTACTATGTAGAGCTGAATGCCGGGGGCGAGAAGATGATGCAGAAACTCACAGTGAAATAGAAGATACTAAATCTTCAATATACAGCAAGCCCCGCTCCAGAGCGGGGCTTGCTGTATTAGGTAAACTAAATGAAAGGCTTTTTAACCGGCTATTAGTATAAATATTTTAATTTGAAATCAAGTATTTTTTCTATACCTTAACCGCACATATGTACCGATAAATACACCTTTTTAATATGAAAAGAATTTTATTATTTGCTGCATTGCTCCTTTCAATGCTGACTAATAAATCCTTCGCGCAAATTCCGCAGTATACCTATACTACCACGAATTGCGGCGACTATGTGCCTTTTGGCGTAACTTCAGGATGGGGCAACTACAAGGTTCAGATCCTGTATTTTCCGGGAGACTTTGCCACATTACCGGCACAACCGGGTTTTATTACGGCAGTGTACTTTCAGGCTTATTGGGCTACGGGTGCATCCGTTTTTAACAATCTGACCGTTTCTATCGGTAATACTGCCCTTACAACACTTACCACAACTTTTCAAACGGGCTTAACAGTTGGTTATGGTCCCAATAACTTTTCACTGGGGCCGGTTACTGCTAATCAGTGGTTCAAAATAGAATTTCCAACGCCGGTGTACGTAGATGCGTCTCAGCCTTTTATTATAGAGGTGAGTACAACAGGTGGCTCGGGTGGTTTCCCTGTCAATTCGTGCGGGGCACCTAAAAATCCGGCTTTCAATGGCCGTAATACCCGTTTGTATGGTCCTACACCTAATACAACAGGTTTTACAGGTTCTAACTATACCTATGCTTGTGGCCTCGATTTCTTTGCAGGCTATCCTTGTACGGATGTGCCTAAGTCGAATGTACTGGCTCCGGATTTGTTTTGTCCTAATAAAGGATTTAAAGTACAACCTGAAACATTCTATGCAGATGCTACTTATGATTGGGAATATTCTGATGACGGCACTACCTGGAACCCTTACCTGGGTCCTGTAGGGCAATTGGCAGATTTCCGTGATTCTATTACGGCGCCTCGCTGGTACAGATGTAAGATCACTTGTATCAATACGGGCTTATCATATACTACCCCTGCGAAGAAAGTAGAGATTGCACCGTTCTATTATTGTTACTGCGATAATGGTGCGGCAATAAGTACCGGCCTTGATGTAGGTAATGTAAAAATGATTGCCCAGTCTATTTATAAACCGAAGAGCGATACCCTGCTGGATAATGGTAATGCCTCGCCGCCAACCAGTAACGTGCAGGCGAAAAACACCTACAGTACCTTCCAGTACAGTATCCCGCCGATAAAGATGTACCGTGATTCGGTGTATGCGTTACATGTATCGCGCATCACCTCTGCTGCCACCGCCAAAGATGCGAACGTGAGCATCTTTATAGACCTGGACCGTGATGGTGTTTTTGATGCAAGCGATAAAGTTTTCCAGAAACAGATCAACAGCCTGTCGCTGGTAGCCCATACGGAGATTGATACGATCACGATCCCGATGACAGCAGAGATAGGGCTTACGGGTATGCGCGTGATTATGCGCGATGCACCGAACAACCCGGATTCCTGCGGTTATTTCGGTGAAGGGGAAACGGAAGACTACCTGGTAGATATGCGTTACGAGCCTTGTAAAGGCCCTCAGAACCCCGGTACGGTAGACCCGAGCGATACCTCGTTATGTACAGGTTATGACTATGTGGTAGCCGATACGACGTATGAGAAGAAGAAATCAGAGATCACACGCTACTGGCAGGTATCAGGCGATAACATCAACTGGAACGGTATTACCGGCAGTACCAATAAAGACATGCTGCCCTTCATTTTCACCGGCCAGCCGTTATACTATCGTGTCCGCAATATCTGCGAAGCCACAGCCGATACGACCTATACAGACGCCCGCCTGGTAAATGCGAAAGCCGGCTATAAATGTTATTGCTACAGCCAGGCCGAAGGCATCAGCCGGGACAGCAGTGATATCGGCGGTATCCGCATTGGTGACTATACGTATATGACCGGCGGCCCGCACACACTGAACCCGGATGCGCGCCGCAAACGCACCGACCATACGGACGGCCAGGTACCGGTGTTGTATATAGACAGTACCTACAATATGTATGTATACCATACGATGCGCAGCGCAGAGCATGCCGATGCGAAGGTGACGATCTTTATGGACTTCAATAACAACAAGCAATACGACCTTCCGTACGAGCGTGTATATACGGGCTATACCGGCATCGGCAACTTTACGGTGGTAGACCCTGTAACGATACCGAAGAATGTGATCACCAATATACCGACGGGTTTAAGGGTGATCCTGAACAACGACCTGGCCCCGAACGTGCCATCAGATGAAGCATGCGGTGCCTATACATCGGGCGAAACGGAAGACTTCATCGTAGAGTTCCGCAGGACCTTCCCTGCGGGTGTGAACGGTCTGGAAAATGAAGTAGGCTTCAACATGTTCCCGAACCCTACGACAGGTAAGTTTGTATTGCAGTACAGCAGCAATAAAGAAGCGAAGGATGTTACGGTTACGGTAACAGGCATCACCGGGCAGAAGGTATTTGAGAAAGCCTACCGGAAAACAGAGCGTGAGTTCAGCCAGGAGATAGACCTGAGCGAGATGCCACGTGGCGTGTACTATGTAGAGCTGAATGCCGGGGGCGAGAAGATGATGCAGAAACTCACAGTGAAATAAACAGTACACTTTTATAAAATATAGTTAGCCCCGCTGTTTAAGCGGGGCTAATTTTTTGCCCTTTAGCGTACATTACTTTAATATAAAATAATCTTTAAAATAACAAAATATCTTTCCACGGCTGAAATGTGTATAAATATAGCTAAACGCTTTATAGGCAAGGCTTTAACCCACATTGAATAATAACTCGTAACTTTATCCACAGCAGGTTGATTACTAATTTCCTCCCCCATAATTGTTTTAAATATTTTCGCTATTCATCAGAGGAAAATCAACTTATCTCAACAAATATTTTTTACCCATGGCTGCAGCAAAAACTTCAAATAAAACAGCGGGGCTGGTTTTTGACCGCCAATACACAAAAGATGGTGTGAATGTTTTCGACCTGTTCGAGTATGATTACCGTACATCGGTAATACGTAACCCGAATGGTGAAAAAGTATTCGAAATGACCGATGTGGAAGTTCCGAAACATTGGTCTCAGATAGCTACAGATATCTTAGCTCAGAAATATTTTCGTAAAGCAGGTGTTCCGCAAGCCGATGGCAGCCTTGGCCGCGAAACATCTATCAAACAGGTAGCACATCGCCTGGCCGATTGCTGGCGCACATGGGGTAGCAAATACGGTTACTTCGCATCCGATAAAGATGCACAGGTATTCTACGATGAACTGGTATATAGCATTATGCAGCAAAGCTGCGCGCCCAATTCACCACAATGGTTCAATACCGGCCTGTATAATAGCTACGGCATAGATGGCAAAGCACAAGGCCACTATTTCGTAAATCCGGAAACAGGTGAACTGGAGCGTTCTAAAAATGCATACGAGCGCCCGCAGCCACACGCCTGCTTTATACTAAGTGTCGATGACGACCTGGTAAATGAAGGGGGCATCATGGACCTGTGGGTGCGCGAAGCACGTATCTTCAAATACGGGTCGGGTGTAGGAACCAACTATTCCAACATTCGTGCAGAAGGTGAAAAACTGAGCGGTGGCGGCACATCCAGCGGCCTGATGAGCTTCCTGAAAATAGGCGACCGCGCTGCAGGTGCTATCAAAAGTGGTGGTACTACACGTCGCGCTGCTAAAATGGTTTGCCTTGACCTGGATCACCCTGAAGTTGTAGACTTTATAGACTGGAAAGTAGAAGAAGAAAAGAAAGTGGCCGCGCTGATAGCTGCAGGCTACGCTTCTGATTACGAAGGCGAGGCTTACAAAACAGTATCCGGCCAAAACTCAAATAACTCGGTACGTATCCCTAACGAATTCTTCCGCCGCCTGGCCAATAACGAAGATTGGGAAATGACCGCGCGCAGCAATGGCAAGGTGATGAAAAAAATGCCTGCTGCACAGTTGTTCGATAAAATATCGTACGCTGCATGGCGCTGTGCCGACCCGGGTACACAATATGATACTACCATCAACGAATGGCATACATGCCCTGAAGGTGGCCCTATCCGTGCATCTAACCCTTGCTCGGAGTATATGTTCCTGGATAATACGGCCTGCAACCTGGCATCGCTCAACCTGCGCCGCTTCTTCAATGAAGAAACCGGCATATTCGACGTGCAAGGCTTCGAATACATGACCCGCCTGTGGACCGTAGTGCTGGAAATATCTGTACTGATGGCACAGTTCCCTTCTCCTGAAGTGGCACAGCTGAGCTATGATTATCGCACACTGGGCCTGGGTTATGCCAACCTTGGCTCTATGCTGATGGTAAGCGGTATAGCTTATGATAGTGAAGAGGCGCGTGCTATTGCCGGTGCTATCACCGCTATCATGAACGGTATTGCCTATAAAACATCTGCAGAGATGGCGGCTGCACTCGGTGCATTCCCTCGTTACGAAGAGAATAAAAAGCACATGATGCGTGTCATGCGCAATCACCGCGCCGCTGCATACGATGCTGCCGATGCGTACGAAGGCCTGGAAACAAAACCAATGGGCATCAATGCTAAGTACTGTCCTGATTACCTGCTGACTGCCGCTACCAAAGCATGGGATGATGCTGTGCAAATGGGCGAACAGCATGGTTACCGCAATGCGCAGGCTACTGTTATTGCCCCTACGGGTACTATAGGCCTTGTAATGGACTGCGATACGACTGGTATCGAGCCCGATTTTGCACTGGTTAAATTCAAAAAACTGTCTGGCGGTGGCTATTTCAAGATCATCAACCAGTCTATACCTACAGCACTGAAAAAACTGGGCTACAAGCCGGAAGAAGCAGATGCTATTGTTAAGTATGCAAAAGGCCACGCTACATTTGCAGGTGCTCCTTATATCAATCACCAGTCACTGAGCGAAAAAGGCTTCATTGCCGACGAACTGAAAAAACTGGATACTGCTGTAGAAAGCGCTTTTGAAATAGGCTTCGTATTCAACGTATACACTTTGGGCGAAGAGTGCCTGCAACGCCTGGGCTTCACTGCCGAGCAATATTATGCACCGGACTTCAACCTGCTGGAATCCCTGGGCTTCAGCGATGATGAGATAGATGCAGCCAACGACTACGTTTGCGGTACCATGATGATAGAAGGTGCACCTTACCTGAAAGAAGAGCATCTGCCGGTGTTCGACTGCGCAAACAAATGCGGTAAAAAAGGTGAGCGCTACATCCATGCACATGGCCACATCCGTATGATGGGTGCTACACAGCCTTTCATCAGCGGTGCCATCTCCAAAACTATCAACCTGCCAAACGAGGCTACGGTAGAAGAGATCAAAGACTGCTACACACTTAGCTGGCAGCTGGGTATCAAGGCATGTGCCCTGTACCGCGATGGTTCTAAACTAAGCCAGCCACTGAGCAACAAAAGTGATAAAAAGAAAAAAGAAGATACAAAAGAAACAGCTGCTACTGCCGAAGCACCTACTGCTGAAAGCGCAATAGTGGACATGGGCAAGCTGACCATAGATGAGCTGCTGGAAGAAGTGAACAAGCGCGTACAGGCCAGCCCCGATACACAATTGAAGCGCGAACTGAGCCGCATCGTAGAGCGCAAACAATTACCTGCCAAGCGCCGTGGTTATACCATCAAAGCGAAAGTGGGTGGCCAGCCATTGTTCGTTCGTACGGGTGAATATGGCGATGGCACGCTGGGTGAGATATTCCTGGATATGGCCAAAGAAGGTGCTACCATGCGCAGCCTGATGAACAGCTTTGCGATAGCGGTATCTATAGGCCTGCAATATGGTGTGCCGTTGGATGAATTCGTTGATAAATTCACATTCACCCGCTTTGAACCGGCAGGCATTGTAGAACACCCGAACATCAAATCGGCTACCTCTGTGCTCGATTTCGTATTCCGCCTGCTGGCTTATGAATACCTCGACCGTAGCGACCTGGTACACGTACAAGACCCTGAAAGGATGCAGGCCGCAGAAGATGATGCCGCACAGCAGGAACTTTCACAGGTCCGCGTAACAGCCCCGCAAACACAAAAGCAAAAGAATGTAGTACCTGCACCCAAACCGGTGGCAGTAAGCGCACAAAACAGTGCCGATATCAAAAAGATGATGGGAACCAGCGCCGATGCGCCCGTATGCCGCAACTGTGGCAACATCACCCTGCGGAACGGTACTTGCTATATGTGCCCTAACTGTGGTACTACTACAGGTTGCAGCTAATTACTAACCCATATACATAGATTGCAAAAGGCTACCATTTGGTAGCCTTTTTTTAATGGCATATTTTTGCTAATCATAGCATAACCACTATGATGCACCGCTACCTCTTACTATGTATGATGCCATTACTGCTGGCATCCTGCACACAAAGTATGTATTTCCCCGACCGCGTCAATTCACCCGGCTTTAAAGAAAAAGGAGAAGCAAAGCTGGTATTAGCTACAAAATTTACAAGCAACGATGCGGATTCGCTTAACAGGGGGTGGCTCAATCCTGCTGCCGATATAGCTTATGCCGTTTCAAATCACATAGCTGTATTTGCTTCTTACAGGTCACTGCAAAACCGGTATATCCGCGAGCATATCCCCGATGAATATGATAATACGCGCTGGAGTAATGATACCATTATGGGTGGGCACTTTACGGGTAATTACTTCGATGCCGGTGCAGGTTATTTCTCTGCTATAGGCAACCGTGCAAAGATGGAAGTGTATGGCGGTATAGGCATGGGCAGTTTAAACCGTAACGGCAAGCTTATGCCGCAACTGAATTATGATGCCCGGTATTATCGAGTGTTCATACAGCCTGCTATTGGCGCTGCCAGCCGTCAGGATATTTTTTCTGTAATGGCTGGTATGCGGCTGATGTTTCAGAAGTTCTATGCGTTCAGTTCGCCCAACCCCCGGTTGTATTATCGTGCGGCTACTATCAGCAGCTACGATTCTTACGATGTACGCCACCCCGTATATACCTTCTTAGAACCATTCGCCAACCTCGAACTGGGTTATAAGTTTATCAAAGTGAATATGCAATTGGGCCTGTCTGTGCCACTTACTGGCAGGTCTGCAGATTATTGCCGGGTTCAGTCCTTTATTCGGTAGCCTGGGCCTGGCATTCAATTATGCACCACGTTATTTTAAGTAGGTTTTTGCTGTAAGTGATATTTTTTTGAAAGGCATTAGCTACAACCGTTACAGCACAAGCTGCAATTGAAAAAGGCTACCAGAAATGGTAGCCTTTTCATCTAACCGCTAGCCCGCCCTATTGCTTTACAAACTTTATGACCTCGCTATGAGTGCCATTCTCCAATCTTATAAAATAAACCCCGTTGCCTATATTGCTGATGTTTATGTCGCTGTTGTTGCTGTTAGTTATATTGCTTATCATTTTGCCCGTTACATCATATATCGTTGCGTTGTAGTTGCCTTTCCATCCGTTGATGTGTAGCACGTTTGTAGCCGGGTTGGGCCATACGGATAATGTGCTGCCGGCATCTATGTTTGCTACACTGTTGGTTACCGCCGGCAATGGTACCAATGCACCACCTGTAGCCAGCGCTGCATATAGGCCGAATGCAGGACCATTACTATTATTGGCAGGCGTCAGGAAGCCCGAAGCCAACACAGTAATAGCTTGCCCTTGTAGGCCTAATGTTTGCAATGGTGCAGAATAAGATTTAACAACTGTGGTGCCACTTGCGTTGGTTACATCTATTGTATAGTTGCTGGTGGGTAACGACAGGTAAGTGCTGTAGCTGCCAAAGCTGATGTCATTTACTAAAGTATTGCCGCCGGAGCGTACATCAACAGTAGGTGCGTCTGTACTGCCATGCATTACCAGTACATCTGTGTTACTGGCATTCGTGCCCAGTTCGCGTGCAGGTGCATATGGGCTTAGCCTGAAGTCGGGGTTGGGATTATAGCCCGAACCACTAACGATACCATTGGCTACCAGTATATAACGGCCGGCAGAATCCAGCGTTACATTCAGGTTGTAGAGTGTATCAGTTACAGCAGTACTGTTTTTTGGTGCAATACCTATGTTCAGTGCTGTT
>CAMLKS010000050.1 GCA_946480675.1 uncultured Bacteroidota bacterium | reverse complement strand
ATTCTCATCGGGTGTTACACTGGCATCAGTATCGGCGCAACTGGCATCTAAAATGGTGATACGCCATCTGAATGGTGATACGAGCATAGACTGGGAGAACGACTATATGAAAAAAATGATGCAGGGTGTAGATGTATTCCGCACCTATGTAAATGGCTGGTACGATGGTACGCTTTTCAACATCTTCTTTGCAGAGAACCGCAATCCGGAAATCATGTCGCAGATATGCTCCGTACTGGCCGGCTATGTGTGGGATGAAAGCAACCCGTTTGTGAAGAACCACGAGAAGAATGTGCGCACACTGAGCCGCTACCTGGAATCACAAAAAGCAACAGCTTAAATAATATAACATTGCAATTATCGATTACCCATTGGGTACGCATCAATGATCAGCATGTGATTAAAGACGGCAAATCTTTATTACATGCTGATGCTGTAAACGGCAATGCCGAAGACATTTACAGGGCGCTGCAATACAATTACCCCAAATTCTTTAAAATGGATATGCTGTGCAAATGGGCATGGCTGGGTGCAGAATTGCTATTGACAGAAGCAGACAATAAGGCATACCATGGGCTGGACCATGCAAGGATAGCTGCCGTAATAACTACGGCAGAAGGCTGTATGGATGTAGACAAGAAATACCAGGAAACACTCACAACAATACCCAGCCCTGCTTTGTTTGTATACACACTACCCAATATTATGCTGGGGGAGATTGCCATTCGTCACGGATTGAAAGGTGAGCAGGTATGTCTTGTTTCAGACAAGATGGATGCAGCAGAATTGTACTACTGGGCAAATGACCTGCTGCAAAACCGGAATATGGATGCGTGCTTGTGTGGCTGGGTAGATGCTACGGAAACGAAGAAAGGGGTAATACTTTTTTGGGTGACGAAAGGCGCGAATGGCATACCCTTTAACACAAAACAAATGGAACAACTAATAAACACTACTATATAAATGGCGCAACCTGCATATATAGTAAACACGGGCCTGATAACCGCGATAGGCAACGATACGGAAAGCTGCAAAGCATCGCTGCTGGCAGAAAGAAGTGGTGTGGGTAAAGCCGAGCATCTGCAAACGTATTGGAAAGATGAATTTCCGGTAGCGGAAGTGAAAGCGAGCAATGAAGAGCTGGCAATGAAAGCAGGCGTAGCAACCAACTGGCCACGCACAGCATTGCTAAGTGCGGTGGCAGTGGCAGAAACATGGCTGCCGTATGCAGATAAGCTGCAAGGCATGCGCATCGGTTTCTTTTCTGCCAATACGGTGGGTGGTATGGACCTGACGGAACAAGTGTATAAGCAATTTAAACAAGTGCCTGAAACGGTGCCGATGGATAACCTGCGCCATCATGAATGCGGTGCGGTAACACAACTGGTAGCACAGCATTTTGGGTTCCATGGTTTTGTTACTACCATCAGCACGGCCTGTTCCTCATCGGCCAACAGCATTATGATGGCTGCGCAGATGATAGGCAATGGTATGCTGGATGTAGCCATAGCAGGTGGTGCAGATAGCTTATCGAGATTTACCCTGAATGGTTTTAATACCCTGATGATACTGGACAAGCAACCCTGTCAGCCATTCGACAATAACCGTCGCGGGCTGAACCTGGGTGAGGGCGCAGGCTACCTGCTGCTGCTGAGCGAGCGTGCCATGAAAGCCTGTGATGCTATACCTATAGGCATAGTAAGCGGTTATGCCAATGCCAATGATGCCTATCACCAAACCGCATCATCGCCCGATGGCAGGGGCAATAAACTGGCCATGGGCAATGCATTGAAGAAAGCGGGACTGCAGGCTGCCGATATCAGTTACATCAACCTGCACGGTACGGGTACCGCCAATAACGATAGCTCTGAAGGAAAAGCAGTAGCGGCCATATTTGAAGATAATGTACCTTTTGCATCATCTACCAAAGCTTATACAGGGCATACGCTGGGTGCTGCAGGTGGCGTGGAGGCTGTATTTTCTGCACTGAGCCTGCAACATGGTATTGTATATCCAACACTCCGCTGGGAAACACAAATGGAAGATGTAGCTTTTAAACCTGCTACCACATTGCAAGTAGGTGCTGACATTCAACATGTGTTATCCAACTCATTTGGGTTTGGAGGTAATTGTTCATCCTTAGTTTTTAGCAAGGCATAATATGGAACTGTATATACATAGTGCAGGTATAATAAGTGCCGCAGGTAGCAATGATACAGATACATTCCCTGCCCGGCAGGAGGCTGATGTGCTGTATTGTGCAGAGCCTGATTATAAAGATATGATACCACCTATGCAGCTGCGCCGTATGAGCAAGGCTGTGCGTATAGGCATTGCGGCATCGAAAATGAGCCTTCAGCAAGCAGGTATAGAAAAGCCGGATGCCATATCTGTAGGTACGGCTATGGGCTGCCTGCAGGATACAGAGTTTTTTCTCACGAAAATGACGGAGCAGGATGAGCAAATGCTGACACCTACCGCATTTATACAATCGACCCATAATACAGTTAGCGGGCAGATAGCATTGCTAGCTGGCTGCTATGGGCACAACCTAACCTATGTGCATCGTGGCCACTCTTTTGAACATGCGATGATAAATGCTGCCCTATACCTGCAAGAGCAACCCGGCGAAAAAATGATGGTTGGTGGTATAGACGAGCTGACGACAGGTAGCCTGAAGGCAATGCAACTGGCAGGGCTTTATAAAGATGCCAATAATAATGGTGTTGTAGCAGGAGAAGGCGCTGCGTTTTTCGTTGCAAGCGATAGCGCAGTAGCAAGCACTGTTTGCGTAAAAGATATCGATTGTTTTACAGCATATGATATGCAGGAAGCCTTGCAGCAAGTGCGCCGGTTTGCAGAAAGAAATGCGATAACTGGTGCTGACTGCTGGGTGAATGGCATGAATGGTGATGAACGGAATGCTTTTTACAATGAATTATCTGCATCGCTGTTCAGTAATGTGCCCGCTATTTCTTTCAAACAATATTGCGGTGAATATGCTACAGCGTCATCCTTTGCATTAGGGCTAATAATGGATGCTAAGGAGCATGGATTTTCAAAATATGGTATTGATAAAAACGTAAAGAAGGTGGTATTGGTAAACCATTATAAGCATTACTATAGCTGCTGGTATATGGAATTGGTATAAGTACTTCTATGCCAAGAATGTTAAAAAGTGCCTGTAGTATGTTACTGGCACTTTTTTTATGTATAGCTTTATCTAATACCCAACTTCAATATTAACTATGCGGAAACACACCTACCAGTCGGGCATTATTGGAAATTGCGCATACCTGGCGCACGTAAACCTGAACACTGAAATATCCTGGTTGTGCTGGCCGCGGTTTGATAGCAACTTTATATTTGGCAGCCTGCTGGATGATGAAAGGGGTGGCTCGTTTTCCATAAAGCCGGAAGGCGATTTTGAAAGTAACCAGTATTACATAGAGAATACTAATGTGCTGGTAACAGAAGTGACCAGTGCAGACGGTAAGTACCGCATAACAGACTATGCACCACGCTTTCGGTTATACGATAGGTATTTTAAGCCATTGACACTGATAAGAAAAGTAGAGCCGATAGCGGGCTTCCCCAAAGTGCGTGTGGTGTGCGAACCTACCCGCGAATATGGCATGGAAAAGCTACAGGCCTACCAGGCGAGTAACCATATAGACTATGTAGGGCTGGAAAGACCGATACGCCTTACCACCAACGTTTCCATCAACTTTATATTGGATCAACAATATTTTGTGCTGAATGAAACCAAGTATTTAGTGCTGACGTATGGTTCTCCCCTGGAAGCCCCTTTGATAACTACCTGCGAAGACTTCCTGATGCGCACCGCTGCTTATTGGAGGCAATGGGTAAAAAATACAGGCATTGGCAATATGTACCAGGAGCAGGTGATACGTTCATCGCTGGCACTGAAGATACACCAGTATGAAGATACCGGTGCTATTATAGCGGCCAGCACTACCAGCCTGCCGGAGTATGACCAGAGCACACGCAATTGGGATTACCGCTATTGCTGGCTGCGCGATGCTTATTATATACTTAACGCTTTCAATAATATTGGCCACTTTGAAGAAGCCGAACAATATTTCCATTTTATAGCAAACCTGGCGGTGAAAGAAAACAAACGTTTTAACCCGCTATATACCATTACAGGTGGTGCAGATATTGATGAACGCATTTTGCCGCTGAAGGGTTATAAGAATAACCAGCCGGTTCGGGTAGGCAACCAGGCGATGGAGCACATACAAAATGATATTTACGGGCAAGTATTGTTGTCTTTATTGCCGTTGTATACCGACCATAGGTTCATCTATGAAGAGCATACGACATCGCCCAAGTGGATTGTAAATATCCTGGATAAGATAGAGGCAACCATTGATGAGCCGGACGCCGGTATATGGGAATTCAGAAACCTGACACAACTGCATTGCTATACCAATCTTTTTCAATGGGCGGGCTGTAAGGCAGCTTTAAAGATTGGCGAATTTATAGGAGATGAAAATATACAGCGCAAAGCACAGCAACTCATGCAGAAAGCAGCTGCCAATATTGATGCCTGTTATGACGAAACACGCGGCGTATATACTCAAGCGATAGGAACACCGCACCTAGATGCCAGCACACTGCAGCTTATCATGATGAACTATATAGACCCGGCATCTGAAAGGGCTAAACGGCACCTGCAGGAATTAGAAAAGGAACTGCGTGCAGATAAGGGGCTTTTCTATAGATATAAACACACAGATGATTTCGGTAAGCCCAAAACCACCTTCCTGATAACCGCCTTCTGGTATGTGGAAGCACTGGCATGTGTAGGCAGGCTGGACGAGGCTATAGAAATATTTGATAACCTGCTGGGCTTTACCAACCACCTGGGGCTTCTAAGCGAAGATGTAGATGCTAATGATGGCAGCCAGTGGGGTAATTTTCCGCAGGCATATAGCCATGTGGGCCTCATGAATGCCGCCTACCGTATAGACAGGAAGACGGACAAGCCGAGCTTCCTGTAACGGTGGTTTTGAAAATTACATAAGTGCAAATTGTTTATTGCCCTGCTTCAACGTATTATCATCAAGGCAAAGATCGCGCAGCAGTTTGCGTACTTCTTTATAAGAATTAAGGAAGTAAGTGGCTGCTGAAATGTTTTTGCCTACTTTGATAGTATAAGCCTCAGCAGGCATAGCTTTGAAGGTATCCTCATCGGTATGGTCGTCGCCTATAGCTATAATGAAATCGTAATTGTCTTTATCCAGCCAACGTTTTACAGCCTTGCCTTTGTTGATATACATGCTCTTTACTTCCACTACTTTATCACCTTGCAATACCTGCAGCCCCATATCACCTACTATATGTTTAACGTCGGAAATAAGCTCTTGCGCACGCAGGTTGCCAAGGTCTTTTTCTACACGCCTGTAGTGCCAGGCAATAGAATAACTTTTCTCTTCAATAAATGCACCCGGCGTGCGTTTGGTGTACATGTTCATCATTTGCATGATAGATGGCAGGCCGTTGGTGTTTAAGTCAGGAGCCGTGTTCCATTCGTTTTCTGCGTTATACTTATACCACGCCCCATGCTCTGCTATAAAGTCGAGCGGTAGTTCGCCAAGCCAGGTTTCCAGCGTTTTATAATCACGTCCGCTGATGATGACCACATCATTGGCTGGGTCTTTGGTTAGTTGTGTGAGTATATCTATAAGCTCTGCATCCGGTATGGCTTCATTCACCTGCTTATGGAAGGGTACCAATGTTCCGTCGTAATCCAGTAATATCAGGCGGCGGGTAGCATTGGCATAAGTTGTGTGTATTTTGTCCTGGGTTTCATTGCTGATGGTATGTGTTAGCAACGTCTTTTGCTGTTCTTTCACCTCCTGTAATTTCTCCATAAAGTTGTTCACCCAGTTGAATACATCAAAGCGCTTCACTGTGTTTTGCATGGCATACATACGGCGTTTCTGTTCTTCAACAGGCATATTCAGCGCCATGTATATTTTCTCTGCAACATCCCATATATTATTTGGGTTTACAAGTACAGCATCTGATAATTCCCTTGCTGCGCCTGCCATCTCACTTAGTATCAGTACGCCGGTTTCATCTGTCTTGCTGGCCACATACTCTTTGCTCACCAGGTTCATGCCATCGCGCATGGGTGTTACCAGTGCTACATCGGCTGTTTTATACATAGCCGATAAGATATTGGGTGGAAATGAACGGTAGAAGTGGTGGATAGGCTGCCAGCCAAGGGTGCTGTACTTACCATTGATGTCGCTTATCAGTTTATCCATCTCTTCTTTCATCTCTTTATACTTCGGTACATTATCGCGTGAGGGTACTACTACGTGCAGCAGTACTATTTTACCGTGCAGCTCAGGATGGCGTTCTAATAACAAGCGGTAAGCTTCCAGGCGGTGGGTGATGCCCTTACTGTAATCAAGCCTGTCTATACTTATCAATACTTTGCTATTACCTGTCACCTGTTTTATTTTCAACTCGCCACGATATGTGTTGGCTTCCTGCGCCAGTTGGTAATACCTGTTGTAATCTATGCCTATCGGAAACGAATCGACCGTAATGCTTCGGTTGTTTACATTCAGCTCATTGGTGAAACCAGATATATTGGTTATCCGGTTAACAGAACTTATAAAGTGGCGTACATCGTCATAGGTATGAAAACCGATAAGATCGGCACCCAATAGACCATTCAACAATTCTTCGCGCCAGGGCAAAGACCTGAATATCTCGTAAGAAGGAAAAGGTATATGCTGGAAATAACCGATAGATATATTGGGCATTGCCTTGCGTATGAGGCCCGGCAATAGCATCAGTTGATAATCATGTATCCATATGGTATCATCAGGACGAATATGTTCTAAAATGACTTGCGCATATTTCTCATTCACCGTACGGTACAGATTCCAGTTGGTAGGGTTGAAGGTTGCATAACTGGGGAAGTAATGGAACAAAGGCCACAGTGTTTCGTTGGAAAAACCTTCATAAAAGCCGTTTATCTCCTCTTGAGTAAGGAATACGGGTAGCAGGTTTTGTTCCTTCAGTTTATCCCTAACCTGTTGTTTATAAGCATCTTCTACAATAGCACCTGGCCAGCCTATCCATATGTTATCTTTTTGTTTATACACGCTGTTGAGCCCCGTAGCCAGCCCGCCTTCGCTGCTCTGATATTGCATGGCTTCCCGCTTGCCGGTAATCTTGATGGGTAACCTATTGGAAATGATAATAGTACGTTGGTTGGTCATAATGGTCTCGTTCGGTTTAAAAAACATAAAAACTTATGCCACTGCACGTTATATGCTAAGTAAAAATGTGGCTAATAAGAGCAGCAGGTAAAAAGCGGATAATGTAAAGGGTATCAACCCGGAAAAAGAACAATTACAATTGTGCTGCCTTATTCAAAAATCGGCAATTACAGATGGAAAACAACAGAGAGTTATACATACCCCTGTAAGCCTATGTGTAAATAGCTATGTATAAAGACTATGGAAGCTATTAACCGTAGAGTTCGAGATGTATATCTTTTTTATCGTAACCCATTTCCAGCAGGCGGTGTTTGGCTTCATCTATCATCACCTTCCAGCCGCAAAGCATAAAGCTGGCTGCTGGGGTAGCCCGGCACATTTCCTCGTATATGGCGTGCACATAACCCGTCCTGTGGCCATCGGCAGTTTCGCGCGAT
This sequence comes from uncultured Bacteroidota bacterium, assembly GCA_946480675.1. Next base: position 2,992 of record CAMLKS010000050.1, on the reverse strand, counting down.
AGGGCAGTATGATACCTGAAACCGGGTATGATGTCTTGCAGTTGGCGCATTTCATTTTCATACAGCAGGTCTTGCCGCTGGCGGGTACCAAATATAAGATGCAACTCTTTATGCGGGATATTATGCTTGTGTATGTAATGCAACATACTACGGAATGGCGCGATGCCGGTGCCCGTGCATATCATATACAGGTCTTTATCTAAAGTTTCAGGCAATACAAAAACACCCTGCGGTCCCCTCAATGTAAGTTGTGTCCCTTCAGTTACTTCATCAAAGAAATAAGAAGTACCGAGCCCACCTTCCATCTTTACGATTACCAGTTCTATAATATTGCTGCCATCGGGCATTGATGCAATGCTATAGCTGCGCCAGCGTTTGGTGCGCTGCTCGTGTATTGGCAGGTCGAGGGTAACAAACTGGCCTGGCTTAAAGTCGAACGAAGATGTTTCGGGTAGCTCTATCCAATAGCGGCGCGTATTGGGTGTAGCCTGCGATATCTGTTTTACAATGCCGGTTTGCCATTGAGGTAGCATGTAGCAAAGTTACATAAATAATCAGTCGCGCTTATTAGTAGTATCTATAGCGGTAGTAGTGCTATATATCCAGTTTTTATAACGTTCCCGCACCCACATCTTCAATTCTATATCTCTGGCGCTACGCACAAAGTCGTAAGGTATGGGATTCTGCTCTATAAATAAGGTGATGCTATCGCCACGCAATGGTGTAAGGTTGGCTACCAGTTCTTTTGAATAACGTGCTTGTGTGAAACGTACTTTGTTATCCTCTGCTAACTGCCGGGCAAATGCCTTATTCCGCTTGCCCTTGCCGGATACTTTATAGGCCAGCGATGTGAAAAGGCCATCGAGTGCAATACCGTTGTTAAGGCTTAGGTTAGTTTTATGCTGCGCATCCTTCAGCGTTTTGTGATAGATGGCCTGGCGTGTAGCAGAATCGCGTTGAAATTTAGTCATGCCGGATATCACTTCCACTTCCTGCAGTTTGTGCACATTAGCAGACATAGAAATGCGTACATCAGTGGCATTAACGATGAAAGTTCGGAAACTATATGCCGGGGTGCGATATAAGTAAGGTATCGCCAATAAGGCCCTGTATCTGAAAGCGCCCGTTGGTATTGCTGCGGCTATCGGCTTTGGTGCGCTTATTGGTTATCAATACCATGTCTATTGCTGTACGTTCCTGTCTATCGGTAACGGTGCCGGTTATTACCTGGCCATTAGTGGGTAAAGCGATGGGCAGCATACATAATATGTATAAGAAACACGTGCGCATTAATCTTTTTTGATACCCTGCACAATGGCTGAATCTACTTTAGGGATAACCGGGTTTTTGAGCCATTCGCGGTAGTGAAAGCGTATCCACATTTTCAGTTCCAGCTCGGTAGCCGTGCGCGCGTAATCAAATGCCATAGGATAGGCATTCATAAAATAGCCCAGGCTATCGCCTGTAAGGCCGGTAAGTTGTGTTACTAAAGCAGGTGTGTACCGGGAATCGATAAACTTTTCATCTTCCCACTTAAAATAGTTTTGCTGAAACTTATAGCGTTGTTTACTCTTTGACGAAAGCCGGTCGGCAACGAAAGAAACAGGGCTCATGACCGAACTGGTACGCTGCCATGCCAGTGTGCGCTGGTAAACAGAGTGGCGATGCAAAGAGTCTAACTGGTAAGGGGTATAATTAGGCCTTACCACCAGTTCGTCCAGCTCGTAGCGGAACGGTGTCAATGCTATTTTCAAAGTGCCGGAAAGCATATCGGTAGTTACCAACCGCTGCATGTGTTTGTAGCCCACATAGGTAATACCTATTTGTTGCCCTGCATATACCGGCAGTGTAAATTCCCCACGCTCATTGGTATAGGCCGATTCCTGTGTTGCCATATTGACCACTGTAACCGGGTAGAGCGTGCGGCCCGTATTGGCCTCTGTGATGATACCATGCAGGCTTTGTGCCCCACAGATGTAAGGCATGTATAACAGCAGTAGTAATATATAGCGCAGCGGCTGCAAGGCTGTAAAGTTATAAACCCTGCACGCCCGGCCAAAGGCTGCGGCTGTTTTTGGCAATAGTTTAAGAAAAAACAATGGGTGTCATTTTGGGCTATAATGCGTTATTTTGCCCTAAAATCAAGAAACAATGTCAAGTCCTTCATTTTACCAGCGTTTGAATAAAGAACTGAACGAAATAAAAGACGCCGGTATCTATAAAGCCGAACGCATCATAGAATCGGAGCAAGGTGCGGAAATCATGGTGAATGGCCGTAAAGTGCTGAACTTTTGTGCCAACAACTACCTGGGCCTATCTTCTCACCCTAAAGTGATAGAAGCGGCACATGCCACCATCGACAGGCGTGGCTATGGTATGAGCTCTGTACGCTTTATATGCGGTACGCAGGATATTCATAAAGAACTGGAGGCAAAACTTTCTACCTTCCTGGGTGCAGAAGATACCATATTGTACGTGGCTTGTTTTGATGCCAATGGTGGTGTGTTTGAACCGCTGCTGAATGAAGAAGACGCTATTATATCAGATGAACTGAACCATGCTTCTATTATAGACGGTGTGCGCCTGTGCAAGGCTAAACGTGGCCGCTACAAGCACAATGATATGGCCGACCTGGAAGCGCAACTCCAGGCCTTTAAAGATGCACGCACACGCCTTGTCGTTACCGATTCTGTATTTTCTATGGATGGTACGATAGCGCAACTGGATAAAATATGCGACCTGGCCGATAAATATGATGCACTGATAATGATAGACGAAAGCCACTCATCGGGTTTTATGGGTAAAACCGGCCGTGGTGTGCATGAGCTGTGCGGTGTGATGGATCGTATCGATATTATTACCGGTACACTGGGTAAAGCATTAGGTGGTGCATCGGGTGGTTTTACAAGCGGCAGGAAAGAGATCATAGAGATACTGCGCCAGCGCAGCCGTCCGTACCTGTTTTCCAACACTGTAGCGCCGGCTGTGGTAG
>CAMLKS010000049.1 GCA_946480675.1 uncultured Bacteroidota bacterium | reverse complement strand
ACCACTTCGTCCTGCCCTGTAAAGTGCTTGTAAGCCGCATAGCGCCCGGGGTTCAGTAGGCCGCGGCAATCAAACACATAGCCACCGCCATGTGTGCCGTTATCTTTAGGTATACCGTTTTTATATGAGAAGCTGCAGATATTCACCTGCAGTTTTACAGTTTCGCTTTTTGCAGGTTGTGTGTATCGTTGCTGCATATCTGCCGATGAGATACGCTCGAGCAACTTACGTATCTCCTGATACGCGGGCAGCTGCGGATTGTTGGACAGCAGGCCATCGAGGCTTTTCAGCGCCGGGCCAATACTACTGAGAAAATGGGGCTTATGCTGCAGCAAACCACGGAAGCCATAGGCACCCAACACTTGCAGCAAACGCAGCAATACAAATTGCAAATATCCGCGACGGAAGTGTACTTCCTCCACACGGCTGTTTTGCAACTTGCCCAGGCTGGTAACATAGCCATTCAGCAGGTCTTCTTTCCAGTTGTCGGGCAGTTGCGCTTTAGCCTGCCAAAGCAGCGATGCAATATCGTACTGCGGCGGGCCCTGCATGGCTCCCTGGTAGTCTATAAAATAAACCTCACCATTATGCACCATGATGTTGCGGCTCTGAAAGTCGCGGTACATCAGCATTTGCGGTTGTATGCGGCCCAGCTCACGGCTTAGCTGCTCCATTTCATCAAACAGCAAGCCTTTATCGTACTGGATATTCTGCAGGTCGGCAAAGTAGTATTTGAAATATAACAGATCGGCCATGATGGCTTTTTCATCAAAGCGACGCGTGCTGAAACATTGGTAGAAATCGGCTTCGCGGCCGGCTATCCATTGCAGCTTTGCCAATTGCTCCAATGCTTTATGGAAATACTGGCGCACTTCGTTGGTATGCCCTTCCTTCATCAACACATCGAACAAGGAAGTAGCGCCGAGGTCTTGCTGCAGGTAGTGCTTACGATCTTTGGCCGTAGCATATATTTCAGGCACCAGTATCTGGTGCTTGCGAAAAAGATCGGTAAAATAGAAGTAGGAATTATTTTCCTGGATATTGGCATTGTAGGTGCCGATAGCTGTAGTATCGCCCGATGAAATGCGGTAATAGCGCCTATCTGAGCCGGACACAGGCAACATGCTTATGCTCTCGGCTTTCTTTCCAAAATGGTCTTCAAATAATTTTTCTAACGTACTGATCGATTGCGTGGGTTTTACCGGGGTCATATTACATTCTTGGGGTAGTCAAATAAAAATACTGTCTTTTCAACGCTGTTAAACTCATTCCATTCTGTGGCCTGTAAGCGCGCGCCTACTACGGCACAGGTAGGCATGTTATCTATCTTAAATTTATCAGACAGTTCATTTACAAAATCGGTGATGCCGGGGTTATGTGCTACAATGAATACTGTTTTTATATCATCTGCTACTTCGTGCAGCACTTCTTCAAACACGGATGGGATGCAGTGATACAACCTATCGTACCAGCGTATCTTTTCCTCATTGTAACCTATGGCAGCCGCTATCTTTTTAGCTGTTTGTTTGGCACGTTTTGCCTTGCTGGATATGATAAGGTCGGGTATGATGCCTTTTTGCTTCAGGCGCTCGCCCATCATAGGGGCGTCATGTTCTCCCCTATCGTTCAGCGGGCGCTCAAAATCGCTCTGCAATGGGTTTGCCCAGCTCGATTTTGCATGCCTTATCATAACAAGGGTACGTTCCATATACTGTTTTATTTCGCTTTATAATACTGCAATGAAAGTTGTTTGCCATCAAAAACGCCGTAGCTATCAAATTTTATCCAGTCGCCAAGGTTCACGTACAAGCTATTATCGGGCAGCGGGTATTCTATAGCGATATGCCGGTGCCCGAATATAAAGTAGTCGATATGTTCGTGTTTCAGTTTCTCCAACGCAAACTGCACCAGCCATTCTTTTTCAGGGCCCTGGAACGGGTCGTCTTCTACGCCATGTTTGGGGCCCAGCTGGCTAAACCATTCTGCCATGCCTACACCGGTATCAGGATGTATGCGGCGGTATAGCCATTGCGATACTCTATTGCGCAGCACGGTTTTTAAAAACTTGTAACCGTGGTCTCCGGGGCCAAGGCCATCTCCATGTGCTATCAGGAATTTCTTACCGTTGAAGGTGCGTTCAATAGCTTCATGATGCACAGGTATATTCAGCTCTTCTTCAAAATAGCCACGCATCCACAGGTCATGATTACCGGTAAAAGCTTCTATCTGTAAACCACTATCGGTCAGCTCTGCCAGCTTTCCCAGAAAGCGGGTGTAGCCCTTCGGTACTACTCTTTTGTATTCAAACCAGGCATCAAAAATATCGCCAACAAGGTATAGCTGATGTGCATCGGCCCTGATGCTCTCCAACCACTGGCATATTCGTTTTTCACGCGCAAGGCTTGTGGACCTGTCGGGTATGCCGAGGTGAAAATCGGAAGCGAAATAAATTTTTTTACCTTCAGGTATATCCATTTTTATGGGCCGGATGGGGTGCGAAGTTACTGTAAAATGTGGAATTCTACCGGTATTGACTAACGGGTGCCAGCTACCTTTTTCAGCAACACGAAAAAAATTATTTGGAAGTTTGAAAAGTGCGCTTATATCTTTGCACCAGTTCTTTACAACATCTCTTATCAAGAAAGGTGGAGGGTTATGGCCCGATGATACCTTAGCAACCTCCTCAGTGCAATGCATTGAGAACTGGTGCTAATTCCATCCCGCAGCAATGTGGGGCAGATAAGTCAGACGCAAATTAGTGATACCGGCCTCATGGCCTTAACATAGCTAAGCTCTTCTGATTTATCGGGAGAGCTTTTTTATTGCACCTATGCAATGCTGAAGCACTCCCGGTAATGTCTTTCCTGGTAACGGATTCGTATCGAAACGATAACAACATTTCGTAACAACAAAAAACCAGGAAATAAAATGAGCAACGCAACTAAGATCATCCACAGCATTCCCGTAGATCCACTGACAGGTTCCATAGCTGTTCCCATTTATCAAACGTCCACCTTTGTGCAGGAAGCGCCGGGCGAGCATAAAGGCTTTGATTATGCACGCAGCAACAACCCCACACGCGAAACACTTGAAAAAATTGTAGCCCAACTGGAAGGTGGAGAGAGAGCTTCTACTTTTGCAAGCGGCCTTGCTGCCATCGATGCGGTAGTAAAGCTGCTGCAAAGCGGAGATGAGATATTGGCCGTAGATGATATATACGGTGGCGCCTTTCGCCTGTTCACACATATATACGCCAAGTTTGGCATCAAGGTGAATTATGTAGACACTACAGATGTAGCCAACGTGCTGGATGCCATTACGCCGCAAACCAAACTGATATGGTTGGAAACTCCTACCAACCCTACACTGAAGATCAGCGATATTGAAAGCATTGCCAAAATAGCCAAACAGCACAATGTGTTGCTGTGCGTAGACAACACGTTCGCATCACCAGTATTGCAGCAGCCTATAGCATTGGGTGCCGACATTGTAATACACAGCGCTACCAAATACCTGGGTGGCCATAGCGACCTGATAGCTGGCATTGTGATATCTGCAACACAAGAGCTGGGCGACCAGATAAAATTCATTCAGAATGCGAGTGGCGCGATACTGTCTCCGCACGATAGCTGGCTGGTAATACGCGGTATAGAAACACTGGAACTGCGCGTGCAGCAACACTCGCGCAATGCGCAGGCAGTGGCGGAATATCTTGCTAGCCACCCCGCAATTGATAAGATATACTATCCCGGCCTGGCTACGCACCACAATCATGATATAGCTGCCAAACAGCAAAGTGGTTTTGGTGGTGTTATATCCTTCACCCTGAAAGTAGATACGGAAGAAGCTGCGAAGGCTGTGGTATGTAACACCAAATACTTTAAACTGGCGGAAAGCCTGGGCGGTGTGAAGAGCCTGTTGTGCCACCCTGCACAAATGACCCACAAATCGATACCTGCCGAAAAGCGCCGTGCAAGCGGTGTGGCTGATAGCTTAGTGCGCCTGAGCGTAGGCCTTGAAAATGTAGAAGACCTGATAAAAGATATAGATCAGGCGCTGGTAAAAGCACAACAAACCGTGGCAGCGCAAAGCGTTGCTTCATTTCAATAATCAATTAAAGGCTACAGATAGCCGACTGTTTAAACAACTTAAAAAACAATCAAAAAAATGTCTATTCCACAAAAGAAATTAACGATCGGCCTTTTCGGCTTTGGTGTTGTAGGTACCGGCCTGTATACCGTATTGCAGCAAACACCTTCATTGAATGCAGAGATAAAGCAGGTGTGTATCAAACATCCTGAAAAGAAACGCTCTGCGCCTGAGTCTCTATTCACTACAGATGCTACGGCACTGCTGGAAGATGCAGAGATAAACGTGATAGTAGAGCTGATAGACGATGCAGATGCTGCTTACCTTATAGTAAAACATGCGCTGTCCGCAGGCAAAGCCGTGGTAAGTGCCAATAAAAAAATGATAGCCGAACATTTGCAGGAACTGCTGGACCTGCAAGCTAAGTACAATGTACCCTTCCTATATGAATCAGCATGTTGTGCCAGTATACCGGTGGTGCGCAACCTGGAAGAGTACTATGATAACGACCTGCTGCAAAGCATCAGCGGTATTGTAAATGGCTCTACCAACTATATACTGACACGTGTGTTCCAGGATAAAATAGGCTTTGACGAAGCGCTGCTACATGCACAGGCTGAAGGCTTTGCGGAAAGCAACCCTGCACTGGATGTAGAGGGTATAGATGCGGTAAATAAACTGTCGATACTGCTGAACCATGCTTATGGCATTGTATCAAACCCTAAAAAGATAATACATACCGGTATACAAAACCTGGATAGCCACGATGCCACTTTTGCTAAAGAAAAAGGTTACGAGATAAAACTGGTAGCGCAGGCGAAAAAGCTGGACAATGGCGAAGTAGCGGCTTTTGTGCTGCCACAGTTTATAGACCCAACCAACCAGCTTTACAATGTACGCAATGAATATAACGGCGTTATCATAGAAAGCGGGTTTGCAGATAAGCAGTTCTTTTATGGTAAGGGAGCAGGCAGCCTACCAACAGCATCGGCCGTGCTGAGCGATATATCGGCACTGCGCTATGATTATAAGTATGAATACAAAAAACTGCATAGCAGCAACAAGCCGGTATTGACCAATGATTTCTTATTGCGTGTATATGTACGTTTCGAAGGGCTATTCCAGGTGCCGCACGAGCGCTTTGAAAGAATAGAAGAATGGAGCAGCAGTGAAAAACGCTGTTACGTGATAGGTGTTATAAAATTCAGTAAACTGGTAGATAATAACTGGTGGAAGAAAAAAGGTACATCGCTGGTAGTACTGCCCGATGCCTTTGCAGATGGTGTGGAAGAAAAAGAAAGCGTAGCAGAAGAGTTACTGGCTGTGGTTTAAAAACGTTCGGCCATACCGAGGCCGAACAAGGCATAGTCGTATATAGCAGGGTCATCAACATTCAAACGGCGCAAGCCATATGTAAGCTCCAGCGCATTTTGCCAGTTCGACTTATCGTTATCGATAAGCTGTAAACGCGCTGCCACACGGGCTACATGCACATCAAGCGGACAAACTAAGTGGCGTGGTTGAATTGTTTTCCATATGCCAAAATCCACGCCCTGTTTGTCCCTTCTCACCATCCAGCGCAGGTACATATTAATGCGCTTGCAGGCCGATTTTCGGGCAGGGGTAGCTATATGTTTACGGGTACGCTCCGGGTGTTCTATAGAAAAGAAGTAATTATGAAAATGGATGAGTGCCTGTTCTACTGTGTCGTGCTCATAGGTTTTACCCGGCACAAAAGCTTTTTCCAGGCTATCGTGCTGTTGGTAATGCCACTGCAGGAAATGGATAAAATATAACAGGTCGGTAGCATTGAAGGTACGATGCACAAAGCCCAGCATCTTCTTCAGGTCTGTATCGTGATGGTTCAGGATAAAATCGTGCGGCGCATTATCCATCCACTGCATCAGTTTACGGCAATTGTTGATGATGGTAGTACGATTGCCCCATGCCAGTACGGCTGCAAAAAGGCCGCTAATCTCTATATCCTGCTTGTGCGTAAAGCTATGTGGTATGCAAATGGGGTCGCCGGAAATAAAAGAAGGCTGGTTGTACAGCCTTACTTTTTCATCCAGTAAATTTTTCAATCTCTTCAAATCCTTCATCAATACCATTATTAGAATATGCCGAGGAATTTCTTCTTCTTAACGCGCACCTTTATCATTTTGATGTCTTTATTAGGGCGGTCGCGCTGATCGCGAGGTTCAGCCGATATTTTGTCTACCACATCCATACCTTCTTCTACAATGCCATATACGGTGTAGCCGCCATCCAGGTGCGGTGTGCCGCCTTTTGTTTTATAGATAGCGCGCTGCGCAGGTGTGAAAACACGTTTGGTACCTGCTGTTATCCTATCCAGTTCTTCATCCGTATATGTTTTACCTGTAACTATGTAAAACTGGCAGCCGCTCGATGCTTTTTCAGGGTTTCCATCGCGTGCCATACCTACGGCGCCGCGCTGGTGAAAGTTCAGTTCATTTATCTCGGCAGGTACACGGTAGCCATTATCGCCTTCGCCCAGAGGCTGGCCCGCAGTTGCTTTTTTAGAAAGCGGATCGCCCCCCTGTATCACAAAGTTGGGTATCACACGGTGAAACAATGTGCTATCGTAAAATTTTTCCCTGGCCAATTTCAGCATATTACTTGTATGCTTCGGCGTATTCTCATACAGTGCCAGCACTATTTTACCGTATTCTGTTTCAATCACTACTTTGTTCTTATTCACCGATTGTGCCGATGCAGAAAGGGTGAAAGCCACTAATAAAGAAAGCACCGATGCGAAAAGTTTTTTCATAGATTATATATGGTTCTTAATATTTGCAGATGTTATTTGTGACGCGAACATAATAACAAATACTAAATTAGCCCAATAATAGACCAAACCAATGTCTGTAACACGAAGGGTAAAAGCACTGAGCAAGCTATTGCCGGAATGGGCCTGGAACCAGGAAAAGCGCCGCCCCATAGCGGTCTTCAACCCGGGCAGGCCCGAACGTGTGCGTAAAACGGATACGGCGCCTGTTTACACTGTTTTCGATTTCAACGAAAAAGACCTGGAAGAACGGCAATTGCCTGATGAAAAAGCCTGCCGCATATACCTGGACAATGGCCGTGTGACATGGATAAATGTGGATGGACTGCAAAAGCAGGCGGTAGAAAAACTGACAGCGCATTATAATGTGCACCCATTGGTAGTAGAAGACATACTGAGCATAGGCCAGCGTGCCAAGATGGATGAGGTAGAAAACGTGATCTTTTGCCTGTTGCCAATGCTGTATTATAATGAAGGTACCGGCGAGATAGAGGCCGAACAAGTGAGCATTGTACTGGGCACCAATTTTGTTATTTCCTTCCAGGAAGACCCTGAACGGGATGTGTTTGACCCCGTGCGGGAAAAGATACGTAGCGGTAATATCAAGATACGCCAACGCTCAGCAGATTACCTGTGCTATAGCCTGATAGATGCCGTAGTGGATAGCTATTTTGGTATAATAGAAAAGATAAGCGACCGTATAGAAAAGCTGGAAGATTCCCTGCTGCTGCAGAAAGAAAGAGGCGCGCTGGAAAAAATAAGTATCCTGCGTAGGGAAGTGATGATGATGCGCCGCTCCATATCGCCTGTACGCGAACTGGTGTATAGCTTCCTGCATAGCGAAAGCGACCTGCTGGAAGAGCGTCATGAGAAATATTATAAAGACGTATTGGACCATATTACGCAAGCCATAGAATATGTAGAGAACCACCGCGATATGTTGATGAACCTGCAAGACCTATCGATGAGCCAGATAAACCTGCGCATGAACGAAGTGATGAAAGCCTTTACCATGCTAGCGCTGCTGATGGCACCCGCTACCGTGATAGGCGGTATCTTCGGTATGAACTTCGATGTGATACCCCTTGCCCATCAGCGCGATGGTTTTTATATAACCGTTACCGTTATGCTTGCCATACCATTACTCATGCTCATATACTTCAAAAGGAAGGGATGGTTTTGATGGAACAGCGTTATCACATAGCTACCGCAACGGATGCGCATTATTTTGTTCCTGCTTATACAATGCTGTTTTCCCTTTTTGAAACTAACAAGGATATTTGTTTCGATGTTTACATCTTGTATAACGGCCTCTCCGATGCGCAAAAGGATGCTATGCATACATTAGCTGGGAGCTATGGGCATTACATATACTTTAAGGCTATGGATGACAGCATGTTCGATGCATACCCTTCACTTAATTACCAAACCATAGCTACTTATTATCGCCTATATATCCCACTTATAGTTGGCACTAAGGCTGATACAGTTCTGTATATCGACGCTGATGTAATTATTAATGGTAGCATTCTACCGTTGTTACAAACACAACCTGGAGCAGCACCGCTTATGGCTGTAAAGGAAGCCATACCTGTTTTTGTAGAGCGCCTTGGCCTTCCTGAAACATTCGATTGCATTAATGCCGGTGTGTTATTATTGAATGTTCGCAGATGGAATGAATACTCTTATACAAAGAAACTAACTAATAGGTTATTAGAAGATAAGAACCTGAAAAATGATCAGGAGGTATTGAATGTAGTATTTTATGAAGACATCGAATATCTGCATCCTAAATGGAACTTTCAAAGCTGGCATTATAAGCTGGATGATGATACTATGAGAGCACGCTATGGAATTAGCAGTCAGGATCTATTTGAACAAGCTATTGTCATACACTTTACTGGCCCCAGCAAGCCGTGGAAATATCTGTGCACACATCCATACAAGCCATTGTTTAAACGATATCTGAATGCAACTCCATTTCCTGGCTTTGACGAAAAAGCAACGTTGAATGTGATTGCAAAAAAGTTTGGCCTTAGAGTAAAACATAAACTAGAAAAGCTCTTTAAAATCAAAGCTACTCCCTCTTATTGATACTGAATAACACTCTCATCCACTGCTTTTCCTGATTCGTCATCTAAATAGTTGGCCGGTAAGCGTTATCAAAAACTATTATGTTTTATTGCATTAATTTTATGATAACAGGATTTAGCTGCGCGAGCGATACATGAAGGTATTATTTACACACTCCTATTTTTTAAGGTACGACCCCAAGCAATGGCGCATCATGCAGCCATATGCACCATTGGGTACTATATATGCTGCTGCACTACTCAGGGAGCATGGTTATGAGGTGTACCTGCACGATGTCATGTTTGCAGAAGGACCGGAAACACTGGAACAGGTTTTGCAGTCTATAAAACCGGATATACTGGCTATATATGATGATGGCTTTAACTACCTCACAAAGATGTGCCTTACTAATATGCGTGAGGCGGCCTTCCGGATGAGTGAAATGGCCAGCCAATATGGGTGTAAGGTAATCGTATCTTCTTCCGATTCTACCGACCACTTTGATAAATACCTGGATCATAGCGCTAACTGCATTATTATTGGCGAAGCAGAAAACACCTTGCTGGAAATAGCAGATATGCTGAAAGCCGGAAAGGAAGATTGGGCTAGCATCAATGGTATAGCTTACAGGCAAGATGGACATACCGTACGCACGGCTGCAAGGCCGGTAAAGACAGACCTGGATAGCCTGCCATTTCCTGCCTGGGATTTGGTAGATGTAGAAAAATACAGGCAAGCATGGCTGCAAAGCAACGGATACTTTTCTATGAATATGGGCACTACACGTGGCTGCCCCTATAAATGCAACTGGTGCGCAAAGCCTATATATGGGAATAGATATAACGCCCGTTCACCGGAAAATGTAGTAAAAGAATTAAAACAATTATACAATAAATATCATTTTGATCATATCTGGTTCTGCGATGATATATTTGGATTGAAACCAGGGTGGGTGAAGCGCTTTGCCGAGCTGGTGAAAGCAGAAGGGTTGCAGTTTAAATTCAAAATACAGTCGCGTGCCGACCTGTTGCTGAAAGATGAACAGATACAGTCATTGGCTGATGCGGGATGCGATAATGTGTGGATGGGTGCAGAAAGCGGGTCGCAACGCATACTTGATGCCATGGATAAAGGCACAACCATAGAACAAATAGCCGAATCTACAAAGCTGCTAAAGCAATATGGCATTAAGCCTGCCTTCTTCCTGCAATTCGGCTACCTGGGTGAAACGATGGAGGATATACAACTGACACTGGAAATGGTAAAGAAGCTGGTGCCTGCAGATATTGGCATCTCTGTATCTTATCCATTGCCCGGAACAAAGTTTTACGAAAAAGTGCGCGAACAACTGGGTGAAAAAACCAACTGGGCGGACAGCGACGAACTGGCACTGATGTTTCAAAACACATACAAACCGGATTTTTATAAACAGCTGCATCGCTATGTGCATGCCCTGTTCAGAAAAGCTACAGCGGGGCTAAAAGCTAAAAATATTTTAAAGCATCCAGCGGCATTGAGTATAGCAGATGCCTATACGGCGCTGAAATGGCCGTACTATTTTATAAGGGAAAAGCAGCAGAAAAGATTATTGAACAAACTATTGTAGTATGCATTCATTGCAGCAGGAAGCAGAAGTAAATGAAGCGTTTTCCAGGCAGTCGGGCCATTTTGATGCTATATACGATAGTAACAAAATAACTGTATGGGCAAGAGAACAGGTACGCGAAGAAATACTGCAATACCTGCAACCTAAT
>CAMLKS010000048.1 GCA_946480675.1 uncultured Bacteroidota bacterium | reverse complement strand
CTTCACCATCATGCTGGGGGCGTTCGTAACGCTTACCTCGGCCGATACCGAAAAAGGGTTGATAGTAACCAGCAGTGCCTTCAGCCATGGCGGTGCTATACCACAGAAATATACCTGCGAGGGTGAGAACATCAACCCACCTGTATCGGTAGCTAACATACCTGCCAATACCAAGATGCTGGCCATTACCGTACACGACCCTGATGCCGATACGCCGGGTGGCTTCACTCATTGGGTAGTATGGAACATCATGCCCGATAACATTGTGACCGAAAATTATAAGGGTGCCAAACAAGGCTACCACAGCGGTGGCAAGAGCGGATACATAGGTATGTGCCCGCCAAAGGATATGCACCACTACTACTTTAAAGTATATGCCGTGGATACCAAAATAACACTGGCACCTACGGCAGATAAGGCCATGCTGGAAGCGGCCATCGCAGGCCATGTATTGGCACAGGGCGAGCTGATGGGCACTTATCAGAAGCAGAAAAAGTAATTACAGGAATATACAGTTTGATATATCTTAGGGGTATCAATCATGGTGTCCCTATGAAGTATATATACCTTTTACTGTGCTTGCTATTTATAAGCCGTGCATCTGCCCAAACACCCGACCTGTTTTGGCAAAAGCGTTGTGAATTTAAAAGCGATGCCAAAGGCATAGCTGCGAAATATACCATACCATGTGGCTGGACGGCTGAAAAGAATAAAGGGGATGCGATAAAAACACTGCAATATGAAATAGATGATGATAACGGTGTGATATCTACTATATCCATAAAAAAGCCGGAGAAGAAGATGACGCCCGAAAGGATGGATGAGATCATCAAAAAAGATGCAGAGCTGAAAGATAAAACTGCCAAACGCCTGTGGGCACGCAAGATAAAGATAGATGGGAAGGACTGCCTGGAAGTAGCTATAAAGGCTAAGAAGAGTGTGCTGATGATGAAGGTATATGTATATACCGTTCAGTATGTTATTCCGCAGGGCGACCAGTCGGTACACCTGAGCTATGCCATTATAGGGCAGGACGATAAGAAAGCGCTAAAGTGTTTCAATGAGTATAAAACACTTTTCTACAACCTGGCGAATGCTACGGATTTTGTGAATTAGCCCCAACCCCTGAAGGGGCTTTCCTTCATAACCAATTAACTTATTAACCAGTTAACAAATCAACTAATTACAAATTCCCAAATTACTGGTCTACCACATCGGGAATTACTGGTCTACCACATCGGGGTCGCCCATGCGGCCGGATTGATAATCGCGGATGGCCTGGTGTATCTGTTGCTCGGTATTCATCACAAAAGGCCCATATGAGTATACGGGTTCATTCAGCGGTTGCCCGCCCAGTAGGAATACTTCTGCACCCGTTTCGCTATACAGGTTGATGTTGCTTTCCCCACGCTCGTACAGGGCTATTTGGTTGGGCTTCAATGCATGCTGGCTTTCCAGTTCTACACTGCCGCTTACCGCGTATGCAAAAGCATTGTGCTTATCGTTCACCGGTATATCCAGCCTTGCCTTCGGTTTTAGCTTCAGGTAGTAGTAAAAAGTGGGCGTGAAGGTGGGCACCGTGCTGCGTTCGCCATACAGTTCGCCCAGCACTACACGTGCCGTATAGTCTTTATGCACAATGGTAGGCATATACCCCTTGCGAAACACGGTGGTGGTAGGGTCATCGTGCTTGTTGGCCGCAGGCATATTCAGCCATACCTGGAAGCCGTGTATCTTGCCACCTTCTTCCTTCAGCTTCGCACCGCTTTCTTCCATGTGTATGGCACCACGGCCCGATGAGAACATCATGTATTCGCCCGTCTGCACCTGGAAATCGTAATTAAGGCTATCCTTGTGGTGGCCGCTACCTGCCAGGAAGTAGGTAGTGGGAATGACACCGGCATGCGGATGCGCCCCTACACGCAGGGCATCGGTACCGGGTGTGATATCCACGGGGCCAAACTCATCGAAGAGCACAAAGGGCGATACATAGTCGAGATGATTGCCTGCAAAGGCACGCATTACCGGCAGGGTACCCACCATAGTACGGTCGGCATTCAGCACGCGGTACACCTTGCGGTTTCGCACATGGCTGTACATGCCCGACTGGCCCAATAGCATAGACGGCACGGCCAGCGAAGCACCCAGTATGGCCGAACCTTTTACGAATTTTCTCCTGCTCATCATGGCATAAAGGTAGGGGTTTGCAGTACGATTTTTACGCAATTGATGTCTATACATCGATAGGCTTTGCTTATGCCTGCCAAGCCTTGGTAGAGGCGGGTATGGCGCAGCATACCGTGGCGCGGCGGCGGGCAGGTAGTTTGTGTTTAAGGGTGGGTGTTTAGGGGTAGTGCCGGGAGTTGTTACACACAGGTTTTCAAACATCGTCGTTGGTGGCGAAGCTGTTTGTTTTCTACTGTCATCTACTGTTTGTTTTGTTTGTTGTGTGGCGATACCAACTGTCGCTTTTGCTGTGATTTGCTTCAGGTAGTCTTCCATACACACCCATTCACCGCCTGTTGGCGATGTGCTTGTTTCTACTCTTCTCTCATCTACTCTGTTCTTCTCTTCTCTACTCTTCTCTGGTGTGGCGATAACAGGTGTCGCTTGTGCATCGCTTACGTTAGCAGTATTCTTGCTTCCCCATCGCTTGGCATTTGTTTTGGCAGCACCCTTTCTGCCACGCTCGCTTAGTATACGGCGCTTTTCTTCCCAGTACTCCATATCCACGCACAGGGGCGGGTGCCATATATATTGGCCATCGGTATGCAGCAGCTTGTAGCGGTGTATGCATTCGTATATAAAAGCGCGCACGGCATCTTCATCGCAGCGCATATAGTCGCACAGGTCTTCTATGTTCTCATCATTGGCTACATCTATACGGTACTGCGCGGCACGCGATAGCGATTCTACCAGCAGCCACCACATGCCGTAGCCGGTAGCACCATACTTGCGAAACATAGACCTCAGGGAAAAATTGTTCAGCACATTAGCCTCGTGCGGAAAGAAAAAACGCTGTCGCTTGCTCATGGTGATGGTGTTTTCAGGTAAAACAAATATACAACAAAAAGCATAATAAATGAAAAAGCATAATTGAAATATGGCATCAATATTGCTATAGCATAGCTAACCTGTTTTCCACTTATGAAACCTATATCTTTCTTGCTGTGTTTGCTTGCCTGTATTACTACACATGCGCAGGATAGCACTAAAATATTACCGGCACGCTATACAGCTTTAAAATTGACTATCACCCCTGTGCCTGATTTCAGCAATGTATTACTGATGCCAGGCATTGAAAAAAGAGCAGGACGTAAAGCAATACAACTGCACCTGGGTATGGCTATACCAAGAACCTATACCTTACGCGACACAGTTAATACCCATACGCCAGTAACAGGTAATACTTATGCATATACCGGAAGGCTTGAGGTAAGATGGTATACAAGCCCGGTACGTAACTATTATACTAATAAATATGTAGGTGTAGAATTATCTTATACAGAATATGCAAGCGCATCGCGTGGCAGTTATACAGATTCACTTTTAGGAAACAGAGGATATCATGATGAATTTCTACTTATAAAAAATAATTTCGGCGCCGCACTTACATTTGGCATTCAGCACCGTATATGGCAACACGCTATAGTGTCATTTAATTTCTTTGCAGGCATAAAAGTAAGGTCTATTACTGCACCGTATAAATATCGCGATACAGATGAAATTGATAACCGCCACGCATTATTCATGAATTATACTGAAAAGGTAGGCACCACAATAGCACCTGTGTTAGGAGCAAGTGTTTCCTTAGGTTATGCATTTTACAAGCCGCAATAAAAAATCCCCCTGCGCGTGCAGAGGGATATATCTTTTAAGCAGTGCTTATATCAATACTCATCTTCATTGAAGAAGAAGTCTTCCTGCGTAGGATAGTCGGGCCATATGTCTTCAATACCTTCGTATATCTCGCCTTCGTCATCCAGTTCCTGCAGGTTCTCTACCACTTCCAGCGGCGCGCCAGAGCGTATGGCGTAGTCTATAAGCTCATCTTTTGTTGCGGGCCACGGAGCGTCTTCCAGGTGTGATGCTAATTCTAACGTCCAAAACATATTATAAATTATTTATTTGTATTACCGGTTTCCGCAAATGTAAGTTTTCAATTCACAAATACAAATTTTTATCGCAGCTATATAGCTATTGTTGCTTACTATTTAATGCAAATTTTATAAATAGACAGTAGGTGCCAGGCTGAGGTTGTTGCTATTCCCGTTTTTTTACAACACTTTTACAATATGCTGATAGCTACCAATCTCTTTAAAAACTATTCCAACCTGCGGGTAGTAAATGGTGTATCCTTAACGGTGGCCAAAGGAGAGATCGTATCGGTAACGGGTGCCAGTGGTGCAGGTAAAAGCACCCTGCTACACATATTAGGTGCACTGGATAAGCCTGATAGCGGCAGCGTGCAGATAGAGGGTACCGATATCTTTAAGCTGAACGCCAAAAAACTGGCCCAGTTTCGCAATAAGCACCTGGGGTTTGTATTCCAGTTTCACCACCTGCTGCCCGAATTCAGTGCTATAGAAAATGTAGCTGTGCCCCTGTGGATAGCAGGTAAGGGCAAAAAGCAGGGTATGGAAATGGCCGCCGAAATGCTGGGCACCGTAGGGCTGGCTAAAAAGCTGGATAATAAACCATCGGAACTATCGGGTGGCGAGCAGCAACGGGTGGCCATAGCCCGTGCGCTGGTCAACAGGCCATCTATCATCATGGCCGACGAGCCCACCGGTAACCTGGATAGCGCCAATGCACAGGCTATACATGAGCTTTTCATAGAACTGCGCAACAAATTCAACCAGACCTTTATAATGGTAACCCATAATGAAGAACTGGCGCAGATGACCGACCGGATTGTGCATATGAAGGACGGTAAGGTGGTTTAACCCCCATATCATAATCTTTGCCGAAGGTATTTTATACTTAATAAGGCGAAAGCCTCTTTAGGAACTTGAGCCGAATGTTATGCACACGAATGCTATACACATGTAAAACTTTCAGGTTTTTTCAACTTTATGGCATAATTATGTAGTGTCAATTTCTATCAAGCGTGCTTTATTTCAAAGAATTTTGCCCGCCTATTCGGTATTTACTCAAAAAGTATATTTTTGCACCATAAAATTAAATTGCATAGTCATGTCTGAAATTGCAAATCGCGTTAAGAAAATCATCGTGGATAAACTGGGTGTTGACGAATCAGAAGTAACTCCAGAGGCGAGCTTTACAAACGACCTGGGTGCTGACTCACTGGACACAGTAGAGCTGATCATGGAATTTGAAAAAGAATTCAACATCTCTATTCCTGATGAGCAAGCTGAAACCATCACTACTGTTGGCCAGGCTGTGTCTTACCTTGAAGAACACGTAAAGTAATTTTCATTCTTATTTAGTAACAGAAATTGTTTCAATGAATTTTCCGTTCAAACGCGTTGTCGTTACGGGTATCGGTGCCCTTACTCCTATTGGTAATACAGCTGCCCAGTATTGGGATGGCCTTGTCAATGGGGTTTCGGGCGCCGATTTCATTAAACAATTCGATGCTGAAAAGTTTAAAACCCGCTTTGCGTGCGAGCTGAAGAACTTCAACCCTGAAGACTTCCTGGACCGTAAAGAGGCCCGTAAGCTCGACCGTTTTTCTCAGCTGGCTATCATCGCTGCCGATGAGGCAGTGAAGGCTTCCGGCATCGACAATCCTGAGCTGGATAAAGACCGTATCGGTGTTATCTGGGCATCGGGTATCGGCGGTATGATCACCTTCATCGAAGAGATGAAAGGATATAATGCAGGTGATGGCACCCCACGTTTCAATCCTTTCTTCATTCCGAAGCTGATACTGGATATAGCCGCAGGGCATATATCTATGCGTTACAACTTCCGCGGGCCCAACTTTGCTACCGTTAGCGCCTGTGCGTCATCTACCAACGGGCTGATAGATGCCCTGATGTATATACGCCTGGGTAAAGCTGATGCGATAGTGACCGGTGGCTCTGAAGCGGTGGTAACACAGGCAGGTATCGGTGGTTTCAATGCTATGAAGGCACTGAGCGAGCGCAATGACGACCCCAAAACTGCCAGCCGCCCATTTGATGTGGACCGCGACGGGTTTGTACTGGGCGAAGGTGCGGGCGCGCTGATACTGGAAGAGCTGGAACATGCCAAAAAACGCGGTGCTACCATATATGCAGAGGTAGCCGGCGGTGGCCTCAGTGCCGATGCACACCACCTGACCGCACCGCACCCCGAAGGCCTGGGCGTTATCAATGTGATGAAAAATGCACTGGAAGACGCTAACATGACCGCAGGGGATATCGATTACATCAATGTACACGGTACATCTACCCCGCTGGGCGATGTGGCCGAACTGCTGGCCATACAAAAAGTGTTTGGCGAGCATGCATACAACCTGAATATCAGTTCTACCAAGTCTATGACGGGGCACCTGCTGGGTGCTGCGGGTGGTATAGAGGCCATTGCCAGTGTGCTGGCGGTGAAGCACGATATTGTGCCGCCTACCATCAACTTCCATACGCCCGACCCTGCTATAGACCAAAGGCTCAACTTTACCTTCCATACGGCGCAGAAACGCACCGTACGTGCTGCCCTGAGCAACACTTTTGGATTTGGCGGACACAATGCTTCCATCATCTTCAAAAAATACGAAGAATAGCCTTGCGCCGGTTCACCTCACGAATCGTACACCTCTTTTCACCCAATAAGCAGTTGGTACTGCAACTGGAGCACCTGCTGGGCTATGTGCCCAAGCACCTGCCGTATTACCAGCTGGCGTTGATGCACCGTTCTAAAATAGAAGAGCTGGCAGAGAATAATGAGCGCCTGGAGTTTCTGGGCGATGCCATACTGGGCTCTATCGTAGCCGAATATCTTTTTAAAAAATACCCTTACCAGCACGAAGGCTACCTTACAGAGCTACGCTCGCGCATAGTGCGCCGCGAAACGATGAACAACGTAGCCCTGCGCATGGGCCTGCACAAGCTGGTGCAGTATAACCAGAACGACCGCGGGCTGGGCCGCAGCCATATATTTGGCAATGCACTGGAAGCACTGATAGGCGCTGTGTACCTGGACCAGGGCTTTGCACGTACCCGCAGCTTTATACTGAAGCAGGTGATAAAACCCTACATAGATATAGAACTGCTGGAAAGCACCGATACCAACTATAAGAACAAACTGCTGAGCTGGGCACAACGCAACGCTAAAGAAATCGTCTTCGATACGGTGGATGAACGCAATGAAGGCAGCCGCAAGATATTTACCATAGCCATCGTAATGGACGGCCAGCAAGTGAGCACCGGCAGCGGATATAACAAGAAAGAAGCCGGGCAGGTAGCTGCACAAAAAGCTATCGAGGTGCTGGCGATTACTTAGATTTCCTCACGATATGATCTATATTTAGTTATCACAATACAGTTGCAGTATGATAACTGAACAAAAGGTACGCACGTACATTTCTTATAACGGTGATATAGATGCCTGGGCGAGAGCTGCAAGTGTAACCAGTATGGAGAGCGAAGATTGGTATATCATTGAAAGTTTGATTCAAGACCTGGTAATGTTGGAACACGGAGTTATAGCTGACAATTATAAGCAGGAGTTAGAAAACAAGCTTGCTAATCAATGTATGGACGAACATACCATAGCACTTATTAAAGCATTTGCCCAAAAACAATCATCAATATAATTACAATCAATCCTCTTCCAAATGCAGGCTGTGAAATAACCTGTGGGCTGCAGGTGCCAGTATGATGCCTATATTGGTAATGAAAGCTATACCGCTGAACAGGGCATAGAAAGAAGAGAACAATTTGCCGCCGGTAGATTTTATTTCCACCACGGGGCCCATACCGCTGAGTATCATCGATGCATTGTGCAGGGAATCTATCCACGATATGCCATCGGTATAATGATAACCTAATATGCCAATAGAAAGACAAACGGCCAGCACATCACAGGCTACAATAACATTGCGCAACACACGTCCGTAAAAAACAGGTAGCGGCGCTAATCGTTCATCTTTACTTTCGTACATTCTGTTGTGATTTTGCAGTAAGTTTAATGGCACTTAAAATGCTCGAAAGGCTCTTTACAATCCTCGCATTTATACAGCGATTTGCAGGATGTGGGGCCAAACTGGCTTACCAGCATCGTATGGGTAGAACCGCATCGCGGACAGGCTACACCCTCTTCTTCAAACAGGGCCAGCGGGTTATCGGTCGCTCTACGTTTGGGTGGTGCTATACCGTATGCCTGTAGTTTACGCTTGCCCTCCTCGCTCATCCAGTCGGTGGTCCATGCAGGGCTTAGCTGCATTTCTATATTCACCTTTTTTATACCACGGCTTAGTAGTGCCATACGTATGTTGATACCTATCACATCCATAGCCGGGCAGCCGCTGTAAGTAGGTGTTATTACCACCGTGGCTATTACATGGCCTTGTTCGTCTTCCTGCAATACCACATCGCGTACAATGCCCAGGTCCAGTATGGTCAATACAGGTACTTCCGGGTCGGTTACCGATGCCAGCCATTCATACACTTTATCTTTCGTTATCGTGCTCACTAATCTGCTAATTTAAAACTGATAGGCAATGTATAATACACATTTACCTTTCTCCATTTTTTTGCTGTTGCCCGTTTCATTCTGCCGGGTTTCCACTTAGGCATGCTTCGTACCACACGCATTGCTTCCTCATCGCACCCACCACCTACACTTTGCAATATACTTACGCTGTCTATCAACCCTTTCTTCGTTACAACAAATCGCACCAATACCTTGCCTTCTATATTATTTGCCTGTGCATACGCAGGGTACTTTATTTGTGTAGCCAGGTAAGCATTCACATTATAGGGTGCCTGCGGCATTTGATGCATATATCTAAACAAAGGCGTACCATCAGGCGCTATAGAATCTGCTTCTACTTTGTTCTTTTGTGCCAGCGCACTGTTACACCATACTAAGGTAAAGAATATTGCTGCTATATAGCGGGTTAGGTGTTTAGTCATCATTCCTTTTTAACAAGTGGTTATTAGCCAATACGACATTGCCATCTTTTGATATCATCAAAGCATTCGCAGGGCGTACCAGCAGTTCATCTATAGCTATGTAGTCGGGCTTACGGGGGTCGTTATCTACCTTGAATACGATGCGGCAGCTACCCGCAGGCATGCTGAAATATTTGGATACCCGCAGCCACATGCCATGATTATCGGTGCTGATTTTAGTAGGTATGTATTCTTCCTTCAGCATATTACCCACGGTATCGTACAGTTTCAAATGAAATGCAGGCGAACGATAATCTACATCATTCACCAATACCCATACCGAAAACTCATAGCGGCTTTCATTCACCATCGGCAGCATATCGAATGCTACCAGCGTATCTTCCGACTTATACATATGTGTTTCTGCACCGCTGCCACAGAAAGCTTTATCATGTTTTTTTTCATCGAAGTGCACTACAAAAAATGGTGATGTGCAGGCTACACAGCTATCCTTTGCCGTTACGGCTGCAGCTATTGCCAATGCACTATCTATACAGCGTGCATCTTCGTGGCGCAGGCGCGCGGGATACAGTTTGTATATTTTACAACCGTCTACCCAACCGATGCTATCGGCCAGGCGTAATAAGTAGTGGCTATCTTCATCCAGCTCATTTTCTGTAAAATAAGAAATGAGGAAAGGCTTTTCAGATTGTATATCATCGAGCAATGGTTTATGTACAAACGGTCCGGCTATCAGTTTGGCCTGCTTAAAGCCTTGCTGCCACGATGTTCTGGCCAGCATTGCATTTACCATAGGCAGCCCAGTATTCACAGATATCCCGGTGGCTTGCGCCAAAGCCCTATCACCATCTTCATGCAGCCATAGCTTATCTGTACCTATATACATAAAGGGCAGGGATATAATAGCCTGGAAGCTATCGGGCGTATAGCCGCTTTTTTCCAGCATGGTTAGCGGGTCTTCCCTATCCCAATAGAAATATTGCATATACTGCTGCTTGGAACGTTGCCCTGTTAATTGCCTCAGGAAATTAACATACCCGGAAGCATCGAATACCCACAACGATACGGCCAGCAGCATCATGCCATATGCAGCTACTCGCCTGTTGCGCTGCAGCAAAGCAGCAAACCACCTATACAAACATACACCTGTATATACGGTAATGATATAGTAGCATATCCATGCAAAGCGGCCCAGTGTGCGAAACTGCCTGAGGACAGATAAATAAGGTGGTAATTCACCACCCATCCATTCAATGGGTGCACCACTGGCTATCAGCAAAGCTATGATAGCTATCAGCAGCCATTTGGTGTTCATACCAATGTCTATGCTTTCTATTTTTTTGCGCTTTACCAGTAATGCCACCGTTATTGATAACGATACAAGCACTACAACCATAGTTACTACACCTATATAAGCAAAACCTTCCGTGGTGGAGGTACCGGATATATGAAGCAAGTGCTGCCATATGGGAGAGAAGGGTGAAATAGTAAGGTCTGAACCTGAAGTAGAGTATGCCAGCAACCCCCATGGGTGTGTTGGCCTGTCTTTTACCAGGTCTGTAGCATACAGGACACCCTTCACCCCTGCAAAAGCTACTATTAATGCCAAAGCCAGTGGCCATATAAAAAGCAGGCGTTCACGAAATGTGCGCTTACCATAAAAAAAGCA
>CAMLKS010000047.1 GCA_946480675.1 uncultured Bacteroidota bacterium | reverse complement strand
TCATAATGCCGGTGCCCAGCAATGCGCCGGCAAAGAGCGACCAGATGATGGTGGGTTTCAGCCATTGCTGATATTCGCCTTTCCAGAGGGCAGCGATGGTATAAGCAAAAGGTATAAGCGTAGCGGAGAAGCCCAGGAACAGCACCGGCGGGTGGATGACCATCCAGTAGTTTTGCAGCAGCACGTTGAGGCCATTACCGTCCTTTATCATGCTGAGGTAATTGGGTTGCTGGAAGATGGGGGCATCCTGCATCTGATCTCTCAGGAGGATAAAAGGTGTGCTGCCCACTTTGAACTCAGGGCCGAAATAAAGGCCTACCAGCATGCTGGCCAATGCTACCTGCACTAAAGAGATGATAGCCATCGTACGGCTTTCGAGGCCTTTGGCGGTGAACATAACAATCAGCCCCAGTACGCAATGCCAGATGCACCACAGCAGGAAACTACCCTCCTGGCCTTCCCAAAAGCAGGAAAGCAGGTATTTGGGCGAGAGGCTAAGGTCGGAATGGCGCCAGGCGTAGTGGTATTCAAACAGGTGATTGGATATAATATAGAACAGGGCAATGAAAATGCCGGCAATGGCAGCACTGTGTATTACAAAGCTATTGCGGCCGAAGAGTAGCCAGGTGCGGCTGCTGCGCGCATCGGTAGCTTCGGTTTGTGCAGAACGCCAATAGCTGATAGCACTGAACAGGGCCGTAACAAAGGCCGTGATTGCAAAAAAATGGCCGAGTTTCCCCGGCAATAAATGTTCACCTATGAATTGAGCCTGGTCCAATTTGTTGATCAGTTAACTTGTTGATTAGAAAAATGGGAGGGTTTGCCGGTGCAGGTATTAGCTGGCATTGCCGATAACTACCTGGTCGTTTTTATATTTTGACGGGCATTTCATTTGTATTTTATTACAACGGAAATGGCCTTCTTCCATATAACCGGTCATTACTATCTGTTCGGATTTTTCGATGTCGGTAGGTTTGGCACCGTTGAAAACCACCTTGCTGACATTGCCCGCCTTATCTTTTACATAAAAAGAGAAGTGGTTGGGGTCTTTCACGGGGTCGTAATCGAGCGCCTTATCTTTTTCCAGGTACCCGATAACATGATATTGCTTACCGGGCTCTTTTGCAGCAGAAGCAAACGTTTCGTAAGTGCTGAAATCGCCAAACATGCTGACGATGATACATACGGCAGCAGCTACTAAAACGAGTAATACGATATGTGTCCTTTTCATAAAACCGACTTTCCACTATTACCACATGGGACACAAGAGCAAGAATTGAAGCCCAACTGTCACCGGCTGGTAATATTTGGTATACAAAGGTACGGCTAAAAAGAACAAGAAAGCCGATTGCGGTTGTATAAAGATTAATTCTATAACGGGTGGTTAATTCTGTGGAAACATGGTGAGATAAATGATATAAACGCTAATTTTGCGGCTCGAAATTTTTAAGCTCATGACAGACCTTTCGCAGTTTGACCCGAACTCTGTAGGATTGAAATCCAACAATATATTCGGACTGCCCTTTAAACAGGAAGATGCGGCGCTGGTATTGCTGCCCGTACCCTGGGAAGTGACCATCTCTTACCGCGACGGGACATCGCGCGGGCCGGAGAACATCTACGATGCATCGATGCAAATAGACCTGTATGACCCCGATGTGGTAGATGGCTGGAAGAAAGGCTTCTATATGATGCCGGTAGATAAGAACATCAAAAAGAAGAGCGATTTTCTGCGCCAGTGCGCAGAGCTCATCATATCTCACCTGGTAGATGGTGGCGTGGTGGCAGAAAATGAGCAACTATCGGGCAAGCTGGCCGAAGTGAACCGTGGTGGCGAGCTACTATATAACTGGGTGAAGGAAATGACCGGCAACCTGCTGAAAGATGGCAAAAAAGTGGGCCTGATAGGCGGCGACCACAGCACACCGCTGGGTTTTATCAAAGCCCTTTCAGAGATACACAGCGATTTTGGCGTGCTGCAGATAGATGCCCATGCCGACCTGCGTGAGGCTTATGAAGGCTTCACGTATTCGCATGCCTCTATTATGTATAATGTGCTGAAAGATATACCACAGGTGAGCAAACTGGTGCAGGTGGGCATACGCGACTATTGTGATGAAGAGCTGATGCTGATACGCCAGAACCCCGACCGTATCTCTACCTTCTTTGACAAAGACATAAAAGAGCAACAATTTGAAGGCAGTACCTGGAAGCAGATATGCGACCAGATAGTGAACGAGCTACCGCAGAAAGTGTACATCAGCTTTGATATAGACGGGCTGGACCCTAAGCTGTGCCCGAATACGGGTACGCCGGTACCGGGTGGCTTTGAAGTAGAGCAGGTGCTGTACCTGTTTAAGCAAGTGCATAAAAGCGGCAGGGAGCTGGTGGGTTTTGACCTGAACGAAGTATCGTGCGGGGAGCATAGCCAGGATGGTATAGACAGCATAGTGGGTGCCCGCGTACTGTATAAACTGTGCAACTATATGGTAGCTGAGTAAGGCTGTTGTATATTACACCATTATTTATACGCCTAAACATGAAAGATATGAGCCTGCAAACGATTGTGATATTATTGCTGATAGGATTTGCTGCCGGCATACTAAGCAGTATGGTAGGTATAGGCGGTGGTGTGGTGATAGTGCCGGCACTGGTGCTGGCACTGGGTATGAGCCAGAAGCTGGCGCAGGGTACATCGCTGGCACTGATGCTGCCGCCCATAGGCGTACTGGCTGTGATGAACTATTATAAGCAAGGATATGTGGACCTGAAAGTAGCCGGCATTATTTGTACCACCTTTATAGTAGGTGGCTATGTGGGGAGCAAGATAGTGCTGGGTTTGGAACCATCGTTAATTAAAAAAATATTCGCGGTATTTATGATAGTAATAGCCGTGAAATACCTGTTTTTTGACAAATAAAATTTATGGCACGCACAAAGATCAAGGACATCCTTAACAGCGACAAGACAGATTATTCGGTAACCATCAAAGGCTGGGTACGATCGTTTCGTAATAACCAGTTTATAGCCATGAATGATGGCAGCTGCCTGAATAACCTGCAAGCTGTGATAGACCTGGGCACAGACGAAGCCATAGTAAAACGCATTACCACCGGTGCTGCACTGAGCATCAGCGGGACGGTAGTAGCATCCCTGGGTAAAGGGCAGAAAGTAGAAATAAAAGCAGACAGTGTAGAGATACTGGGCGACTGTGATAACGAAAAATACCCGCTGCAACTGAAGAACAGGCCCAGCCTGGAATACCTGCGCGAGATAGCGCACCTGCGTTTCCGCACCAATACATTCGGTGCCGTATTCCGCGTGCGCCATACGCTGGCCTATGCTATACATAAGTTCTTTCACGAGCGTGGCTTTGTATATATGCACACGCCTATCATCACCGCGAGCGATGCGGAAGGTGCGGGTGAAATGTTCAGGGTAACGACGTTGCCATTCGATAGCACACCACGTAAAGAAGATGGTACGGTAGACTATGCTGAAGACTTCTTTGGCCGCAGTACGAACCTGACGGTGAGCGGCCAACTGGAAGGCGAGCTGGCAGCGATGGCGTTTGGTGAGATATACACCTTTGGCCCTACCTTCCGTGCAGAGAACAGCAATACGGCACGCCACCTGGCAGAGTTCTGGATGATAGAACCGGAAGTGGCCTTTGCAGACCTGAAGGATAACATGGACCTGGCGGAAGACTTTATACAATATGTAATAAAGTATGCGCTGGATAACTGCCGCGAGGACCTGGAGTTCCTGCAAACACGCCTGCAGGATGAAGAAAAGCAAAAGCCACAGAACGAGCGCAGCGAAATGGCGCTGATAGAGAAGCTGGAATTTGTACTGGCCAATAAATTTGAACGCATTACCTATACACAGGCTATAGATATACTGCTGGATTCGCCTGCGTACAAGAAGAAGAAATTTCAGTACGAGGTAAAATGGGGTATAGATATGCAGAGCGAGCATGAGCGCTACCTGGTAGAAAAGCATTTTAAGAAACCGGTTATCGTAACGGACTATCCTAAAGACATCAAATCATTCTACATGCGGATGAATGAAGATGGCAAGACGGTAGCGGCGATGGATATACTGGCGCCGGGCATCGGTGAGATAGTAGGCGGATCGCAAAGGGAAGAACGTTATGAGCTGCTGGTGCAGCGTATGGAAGAAATGGGTGTGCCGGTGGAAGAGATGTCGTGGTTCCTGGATACGCGCCGCTTTGGTAGTGCGCCACACGCGGGTTTTGGCCTGGGCTTTGAAAGGCTGGTGCTGTTTGTGACGGGTATGACGAATATACGCGACGTGATACCTTTCCCGAGGACGCCGAAGAATGCGGAGTTTTAGTTGATTGGTTGATTTGTTGAATAGTTGATCAGATTATAAATATAGAAGCCACTCGTGAGAGTGGCTTCTGTCATTTTTATGAATGACGGGCGTCACGGTTTTTGGCTGTATGAAATATTATGTTTGTAATGATGCGGCAATGTAACCATGCGTAGTATCTGGAAACTAATAATAGTATGCATTTTATGCATAGGCATTGCAACAGGTATTGCTTTTGTCATTCAATATTTTAAAACCTGAATGTTATGAAACAAAACGTTGGTGCTACGGATAAGATCATCCGCATTTTATTGGCTATAGTATTTGCGGCCTTGTATTTTACCAATGTGGCAACAGGCACATTGGGCATTGTGCTGCTGGTGCTGGCTGTTGTATTTGCAGCCACGGCATTGGTAGGGTTTTGCCCGCTGTATGCTTTATTCGGATTAAATACATGCCCTGTTAAGAAAACACGGTCTTGATGATCCCCTACAGTAAAGCGGCGGATGTTATATCCGCCGCTTTTATTTTATTGTTTAGTGATCTTGCTGTTTAGCTTTTCCCCATCGGGTAGGGTGAGTTGCAGTATATAAGTGCCGGCTGCCAGGGCATTGGTGCTGATGGTGGCAATGGATTTCTGTGCTGTTGTGCTTATAACCTGCCTACCTTTTACATCAAATAATTGTATTATTGTGTCGGGTTGGGTGCCTTCGATGGTGATATTGTTTGATGTTGGGTTGGGGTATATTTTTATGTTGTTGTTGCCTGATAGCGTGGTTGTTTCGATGCCTGTAGTGTAAGATAGCTTAGCTACAAAAAGGTTATTGCTACTTGAGTTGCTTGTGATATTGTGTGCCCCAAAGTCGATACTTTTTTGATTGCCGAAAAATGTACCTGTAGTGTATATATATCCATTATTGTCCACGCAAATGCCTCGTGGGTCGGTTGAGGATGGGCCTATGCTGCCATTTATCCATTGCGGTGTGCCATCGGTAGCGTATTTTGCTACAAACATGTTGGATATATTCTTTTGGCCGTAGGAAATACCGGGAGACAGGTATATAGTGTCTTCATAACTGCCGATAACGTAGAGGTCGCCTTTCGCATCTATTGCCATATCGGGTATCATATAGGCCTGTGGATTTGAGGATGCGCCACCGAGGCGTTGTATCCATTTGCCATTGCCTGCACTATCTATTTTGCAGATGTAGGTGGCACGATTGATAGCGTTAGATGTAAGCCCCGCTAGTTGTATGTTGTCGTCGTTAGATACCCCTGATAAATAGAGGTTATTGGAGTTGTCGCAAATAAGTGATATGCCATAACTGCCTAAGATAGATGACGAGGAAATAGCCCAATCGACTACGCCATCGGGGCGATAACGTGCTACATAGCTATCCATGTTGTTAGAACTTTTGATCGTATCGGTATTGAAAACCAATGCACCACGATAATTACCTGTAATGTAAACATTGCCGGTAGTATCTGTAGCAATGTCTGCGATATCCATCAGGGTTCCCGGGATGCTTTGCGGGCCGGTAGCCCATTTTACATTGCCGTTTTTATCGTATTTAACTATGTAAATAGCGGCATTCACTGTGTCGTTGTCAAAAATAGCGGGTTTCGTCATGCGGCCGGTTATCAACACATTGCCGTCTTTATCGAGCGACATGCCATGAAAAAACACGAAATCGTTAGCAGGGCTGCCGCCGGTTTTTGTCCATACTACATTGCCTGCAGCATCCAGCTTAGTGACAAATACATCAGACATACCCCTGCTGCCGTAAGTATTTCCATCTATAAATAATGTATCGCTAAAGGAGCCCCTGATATAAATATCGCCTGATGCATGCACAGCGATGGCATCGGCCACTTCACCATATTTTCCACCTAATGCTTTAACCCATTGTATAGTGCCTGCAGCATTAAATTTGGCAACGAATGCATCTCCTTCACCTTGCTCAGTAACTGCAATATGTTGCCATATACGTGTGCCCAGAAAAGAGCCGCAAACGTATATGTTGCCATCCTTATCGGTGGCACTGGATGTTGCAAAGGTGCTATCCTGTGCATAAGCCCATTCCCATTGGGGTGGGTTGGCGGCGTGTAGCTGTGGTGTAAAGCAGACTAAGATGCAGCAGATAAGGAATAAGCTTTTCATAGAAGGTATGGTATGAGATACAAAGTTAGTTATCAAACAGGTGGATGTTAATTTTTAATGTTGTTTAATGTAAAAATTAAATATGTCTGCTATGTATTTACATACCGGAAGCATGTTAAATAGTGTTTTTAATGCCTTTTTCATGCCTGCATATCTTTTTTCAAGAAGTGCCCAGAAAATATTAACTTTTCATTTCTTTAGTTATATTTACGCTAATAAGCAGCGAAAACCTGATATGAATAAAAAGACTTTACCATTCCTGATACTGCTGGCCGTTTTGTTTACAGTTGCCTATACATCCTGTAAAAAAGCAGATGAAGTGAAGGCTCCCGCAGAAAGTGATGCATATTTTCCGCTGGAGAAAGGTAAATACGTGATATACAATGTAGATTCAACCATATGGGATGATACCAACTGTGTAAAGATCATACGCCGTTACCAGACGATGTACACGGTAGTAGATACCTTCACAGACGGACTGGGCCGTATGTCTTACCGCGTGGATGTGCGCATACGCAAACGTGCTACAGACCCATGGCAGCAACAGTCGGTAATGTATGCTACTAATACGGGGCAGGAGCTGGAGCTGACGTATGATGAACTGCACTTTATAAAAATGGTATATCCCATATCTGAAAACCGCACCTGGGAAGGCAATGCCTATATAGATGCCCGTGACCCCAAACTGGCATACCTGGGTGGCTGGAATTACCGTTATGTAAATGTGGACCAGGAATATGACAATGGCGCTGTGAAATACCAGAATACGGTGACGGTGATGCAGATAGATGAAAGCAGGAATGACCCTGAAACACAGCCTGATGATAATGCTACCCGCACCTATGGTAAAGAAGTATTTGCCAAAGGCATCGGCATGGTGTACCGGGAATTTTACTACTGGACCTATGATGCCAGTGCCAAGAATAACAACGACGTGAACAACCCCGAAAGGTGCCTGAAAGGCCTGGGTGTTGTAATGCGCGCTGTGGACCATAACTAATTTAGACCTATGAATGGTTTGCGAAGGGTATTGTGTGGATGGATGTGTATGCTGGCCCTGCATGGGGCTGCCCAGGTGCCCGCGCAAAATGCTTTTCGCATAGTTTACAAAGATAAAACTAGTTCCCCTGCTGCTAATTTATCTCCACGTGCGCTGGAAAGGCGTACGAATAAAGGCATTGCACTAGACAGTACCGATAAGCCGGTTTCCCCTACTTATATAGCCAATACGCTGAGCCTGACGGAAGGCAAGCTGCACCTGACATCGAGGTGGCTGAACCATGCGGTGATACTGCTGACAGATTCGAGCAAGATACTGGCGCTGGCGGGTGAACCGTATATAGATACCATCATAAGAGTGGGTTATTATTCCCCCGGCTTATATAAAATGACGGGTGAGGATGAAGCGCCGGGCAATGCACCATTTACCACGGCAAAGACAACCGGTGGCGAAGACTACTACGGTGCTACCTATAATCAAACCAAGATGGTGAGTGGCGACTACCTGCACGACCGGGGCTATAAGGGCGAAGGGATGCTGATAGCCATACTGGACGATGGGTATTACCAGGTAAATACGAACCGTTTTTTTGATAGCCTGAGAACTTCCGGACGCATAGTGGATGCGCATAATTTTGTAAAGAATACAGATGATGTATATGATGCGCCCGGGCACGGAACAAGATGCCTATCTACCATGGCGGCTTATGTGCCGGGTGAATATGTAGGTGCCGCACCGCTGGCCAGCTATGCGCTGTATGCTACGGAGAAACAACCGGAAGATCAGCCACTGGATATGGATAATATGGTAGCTGCTCTGGAACGTGCAGATAGTGTGGGGGCCGATGTGATCAGTGCATCGGTAGGATATAATGGTATGATATCGATATTTCCATCTGTAACGCTTGCAGAAATAGACGGGAAAACCACCATCGCGGCTAAGGGGGTAAATATGGCTAATAACAAAGGCATATTTTGCGTAATGACGGCAGGCAATGATGGGGCAACGCCCTGGAAAAAAATACTGACACCAGGGGATGCAGATAGTGCGCTGACCGTAGGCTGGGTAGATGCCAATAAAGTGCCTAATCCGCAAAGTGGATTTGGGCCCAATGCCGGTGGCAGGCGCAAGCCTGATGTATGCTTGCTGGGCAATCCGGTATATGTAATATCAGGCGGCATAGTGCAGGCTGAATCCGGTACTTCCTTTTCTACACCGCAAATGGCGGGATGGGCGGCCTGCCTGCTGCAAGCCAGCAGCAAAAGTACCAGCATGTACACACTGCGGACTGCTGTGCATAAAAGTGCCCACCTGTATGATACGCCGGATGATAACCAACTGGGATACGGTGTGCCTGATTTTTATAAGGCATCTGAAATACTGGGCCTGAAAGATGCGCCCCCAAGCAGTGGCGGTACCAGCCAATGGGTGATAGTGCGTACCAACCCCGTGCAGCAACAACTGGATATGGTTATAACACTGCCACAAAATGGTGATGTGCAGATAGGCATAACGGATGTGAGCGGCAAGCTGATATATAAGACCATGCAGCGGCTGCAAAAAGGCGAACAACGCGTTTTGATAGATATGCCACAGGTGACACCGGGCATATACTTTGTAAAAATAGTGGCCGGAGACCAGCATCACACAGCCAAAATAGTAAAGCGTTAGCCTTCCTTTTTTATTACTGCGATGAACATGCTATCGGCCTTAAGAGAAAGGCCGTTGATGAGTTGTGTTTCCTGTAGCTTCAGCGTTTGGTCACTTTCCAGTAAATGTGCAACAACCGCTTCATTTTCCTGCTGAAAGACGGAACAGGTGATGTAATAGAAAGTGCCGCCGGGTTTTAAATACTTAGCTACATTAGGAGCTATCTGTAGCTGCAATGCATTTATCTCATCGAGGATGTGCGGGCCGAAGAAGTATAGCTGTTCGGGTGTGCGTGCCCACGTGCCGGAACCGGTGCAGGGCACATCGCAAATGATGCTATCGTAGCTTTTATTGCCTTGTTCTTTTGCTAAAGATGTAGCATCCGTCATATCGGCAACAAAAGCTGTCGGCTGCTGTAAATGGTATTGCTTGAAACGCTGTTGCAGGTTGTGCAATATCGTAGCGCGCTTATCGGAAACGGTGAGTTGTATACTATGCTCTTTATCTTTTACCAATAAAGACTTGCCGCCGGCGCCGGAACAGCAATCCCACCATTGCTGTTTGGGTAGGGTCTTAAAATAGTTGCCGGTGTATTGCGATGAGGCATCCTGCACCACATAGCTATCTGCAGGCAGCAATTTATCTACAGGGCTGCCATTGGGCAGGGCTATACAGGTATCGCTGATGCGGGTGTGCGCTATATCATTAGCGCCCAATATAGCGGTGATAACAGGAAGGGGTACACGTATGCGTATAAACATATCGGGCTGCACCAGCATGCTTTCCAGCCATTGCTGCCATGCTATGCTATCGCTCAGGGCAATATCGTAAGGGAAAAGGCGCTGTATATCAAACTCTGCTTTATGCAATAAGGCAACTGCATCCTGTGGTAGAAAAGGCTGGATATACTTCTCATTGCTATTGCATAGCAGCAATGCTGCCTGTATGGTTTCTTCAAACGTAAGATGAAGACCCAGGCCTTTGTGCGTGCGGTAATAACAATAAGCCATCTGGCTCAGCGCCTTGCGGTCGCGGCTGCCCAGCTTCGGGTGCTGCCTGAAGTATTGCTTCAGGTAGTGCGTGAGCGGCAGGCTGCCATCGTAATTGGCCGTAATGGTTTGTATATGTTGGTATATATAGCGCAAGCATGCAAAAGTAAAAAAAAAAGCCCGGTATTCCGGGCTTTACAGTATTGGCAGATGCAGTTGCTTACAGCTTGGTAAACTGCTGCTGTGACAGCGGTGTGCCTTGCTTATCGTGTACGGATAGTATATAAGCGCCGGGCTGCAAGTCGTGTATATCTATGGTTTGCTTATCGTTGTGCTGCTGTTGTGTATGTATCAGTGCGCCATTCAGTGCATAGATGTGTATACTATTGCCTGCAGTGGTTTTTACTGTGATGGCTTCTGTAGCAGGGTTGGGATAAATGATAACATCTTCTTTAGTGGCTATTGTATTTGTGATGCCTGTAGGGAAGTAGTCTTCGTAATAGAAATAATTATGGTCGTACGGATTGGTCTCAAAAGTATTCGCAATGTAGCGGAAGCCATCTACAGACTGCAGCAGGTTATTGGCATCATAATGATATACCATGCGGTCGATAGTATCCCATGCAGCACCTGCCCAAGAG
>CAMLKS010000046.1 GCA_946480675.1 uncultured Bacteroidota bacterium | reverse complement strand
TTAGCCAACGCTGATACCCTGCTTTCACAAAGAGATTTTTATATACACGATGTTCGGCAGAGATGCCTGCATTATTAATAACAACAGCATTGAACCCAATACCATTCCTGTCATTGGGCGAAGACCAGTTGCCAAGTTGCAATTGCACACGTGCATCGCGCTGGGCGTGGGTAGTGAGGCTGGCTATAGCTAAAAGGGCGGTGGTGAAAATCTTTTTCATAGTAAAGTAGCTTGTTATTGTGCGTTGTTTTTGTGCTTTAAGATATTGAAGTTGTAGCCGATGTTAAGCTTAATGGTGTACAGGTTGAAATCAGCAGCGTAGTGCTGGCCGCTGATGGAGGTACCGATGTTGAGCCTTTGATGGGCGAAGTTGTAGTTATAACCCGCTTCCCATGCGGCGCCAAAGTCTACTTTTTCCACTGCATAGTGTATGGCATCTGTAGTTTCGCTGCCTCCGCCAGAAGAATAATCTGTACCAATAGAAACGCCCCAACCTGCACCTGCATACACTTCGTTATGGCGGCTTAATTTTAGGCGGTAGCTGGCAGAAAGATCTATCATAGTACTATTGTGACGAAGGCTATAATAGCTACGGCCCGATTCATCCATTGGCTTTTTACGAACCAGTCCCGGGAAGGGATTTTGATATGGAAGCCATTTTAAAATAGTAGCCTTTACATACAGCCGTTTGTAAACACGGTGTTCGGCAGAAAGAGCAACGCTATTGACAAGGCCATGCTTGAAACCCCACCCGTTCATATTATTAGGTGCAGACCAATTGCCGAGTTGCAGTTGCACACGGGCATCGCGCTGGGCGTGGGTGGTGAGGCTGCACAATGCCAGCAGGGCGGTGGGGAATAAGGTTTTTAGCATCATAGTTGTTTTTAGGTAGGTTAAATATACGGAAAAAGGAATAATGATAACGAGGGGTGTATATTATATTAAATATATGAAGTAGGTTTATAGTTATGTCATGCCTTCGCTATTGTTTATTTATGTTGCTGCTCACGGCCATGTGCAGTATGAAGGCGCAGGCACAGTGCCCAACGGTATGGGTACAGAAATCGATAGAGGGGATAGATACCTTATACAATGCTGATGGTGACATCGGTGTAAGAAGTGTAACACTACACCAACGGTCTTTTGCTAAGGCCTTTGTAAGGGCAGAGCCAAGAGTAGGGCCATATAAGACATCTGTAGAGGTAACAGTGGATAGTATGGCGTATTCTTTATCAGACAGAAAGCACACGGTAACGGTAGGGGATACAAGCATTGTAGTTTATGAAGTTTACTCCCTGCTGCTAACCGACGATGAAGAAATTACTATGAACCTGTGCAGTTATTTTATGTGGTATATCTATTATACACACGAGTTTGGCATTGTTAGGATATATCATCCCTGCGAAGCGATAAATGAAGAAGAAGACTGCGGTTATTACCTGCACCTGGAAAGCAACTGTGAGATAAACGACACCAACAAACCACTGCTGAAGGCTGTACATGCCTATTTATCGAAGCATGTGATGCCGCCATTCAAATAGCATACTTCTTGTTTGGACTAAAAAAATAAGCGCATATAGATATATGCGCTTAACCGATTTTTAAACGGATATGACTGCGGTTTGCAACGGCCTGAATCTGCTGCCAGTTGGTTTGTGTTGCTGCTAACGGCTGCGCATGGTGCTATCGGTAGTAGTGCCGCCTTGCTGGTTATAGTCTTTGTTGTAATTGTTATTCCTGTTGTTGGTAGTGGTATCACGATTGCGCCTGTTGTCGTTTCGATTGTCCCGACGGTTATCCCTATCCATTTTTCTTTCACGTTTGGTGCTGTCTTGCCTGTTGGTTGATGACTGGGCGATGCCTGCGGTGTCTGCTGCGATGATGAGCGCCAATGCCAGAATTAGCTTTTTCATAAGTTGAATTTTTTAGTGTTTGCCAACAGGAAGAAATCTAATGCCATACAGAACGGGATGTTAGGAGAAAAACTGCTCGCGGCATAGTTTTTTTTGTTTAACAGGTTGCGGCCCAAGCTCTTTATTGATTAAACAAAAACATCTTTACCATGAATTTACTTGCCGCCGATGTCCTCAAGAAGCTGAGGGACATCAAAAAACTACAGAAAGTGAAACAGCCCATAGGCGTAGATACGTTGTTGCTATACTTTAACGTAACGCCGGAAGTGCTGGATAGCCTGCTGAAAGAACTACAGCAGGAAGGCCGTGTAATGCTGACAGATGGCAGATATTATCAAAACAACAAACGGCTGGCACACCCGAAAGTGGACCTGGTAGAGAACGCTTCCTGATGAGAAAGGCATATATATCAGTCCCGGCCGTTATAATACTACTGCTGTGTGCTGCCTGCGATAAAAAGCACTGCTGGCGCTGTATGCAAACACTGCAAATGACCGATACGGCATCGAAACACAGCCGTATGGTAGAAACAGATACCTTGCTATGCGATATGAGCGAAGGGCAGAAGACCGATTATGTGATAGATGGCATCTATACCCGGCACGTGGCCCTGCACGATACGGTGTGGGAAATGCAAAGTGTTACCGATTGCAAGAAACGCTGAGTTATTTTTTCATAGATGCAATGGCATCATCCACCTTTTGCACCGCACGGTTGTAAAGGTCTGCATTGCCTTTTCCCATGATGCGGAGGTTGGCGCGGCATTCATACAGAAACACTTTGGCAAAGTCGGGGTCGTGCTTTACTATTTCGTTGCAGTTGTCTATAATATCGGCGTACTTGATGGTTTGAGAATCGGCACTTGTTTCTGCTATGCGTAGCTGTTCCTTAGCCTTTCGTGTGCGGCGGTTCATTTTCGGGTAGTCTTTCTTCACATATACATCTGTCAGTTCTATTACCAGCTTCAGGGTTTCAGCCGCATCTTCTTCACTCATAATGGTTTGCAGGAAGGCCAGCATTTCCTGTTGTGTTACGGGGGTGTCTTCCAGCACATCGTGCAGCAGGGCTGCGGCCAGTATGGTTTGCTTATCGGTATATTGGGCGCAGGTTTCCATTACCCGTACGGGATGCACAATGTAGCGCTCGGGTGTGTATTTGCGCATCTGCGTGCCATGTGCGGCATCGGCATAGTCGCGTACCTGTTGCAGTATGTTATTCATACACCTGAAGCTACCAATAGAATGCCACAAAAGGCATTGTTTTTTAGATATTGTGGTTTGAAAAGCTGTTGATACATGCAACAATTTGTGGGGGAATTTCTCAATGATTACGCAGCTGCGCTGGGTAAATACCTGCCGGTGAAGAAACCAATGTGTATATACTGAACAAAGGCAAAGATGGTATGAAGATAGACGGGCTGCTGATAACGGGGCAGTAACCTTAGTTGAACGACTGCCGGTAGGCCAGTGGTGATACATTGGTCTTCTTCCTGAATAATTTATTGAATGACTGGGGATATTCGAACCCCAACTGGTAGGCCACCTCGCTTACTGAAAGATTGCTGGTAGTGAGCAGCAGTTTGGCATGCTCTATTACCTTATTGTGTATATGCTGCTGCGCGCTTTGTCCGGTAAGGTTGCGCAGCATATCGCTCATGTATTTGAGCGATACATTCAATTGCGCGGCTACCGATGCAACTGTAGGCATACCGCTACGCAGGGCTTCATTATTATTAAAATGTGCATCCAGTATCGTCTCCATATTGCTGAGCAGATCGTTATGCACTTTTTTGCGCGTGAGGAACTGGCGGTTGTAAAAACGGTTGCTGTAATTGAGCAGCAGTTCTATTTGCGATAGAATGACATCCTGGCTATAACTATCTATGGGCGAAAGATATTCCTGCTGTATCTGCAGCATAATGCCCACTACCATAGCTTCTTCTTTTTCTGAAAGAAACAGGGCCTCGTTGGCGGCATACGAGAAGAAGCCGTATTCTTTTATCTTCTTTGCCAGTGGGGAATGCTGTATGAAATCGGGGTGAAAGCACAGGCACCAGCCTTTAGGTGTGTGGTTCTCGTTGATATTGGATATAAGCTGATTGGGCGCCATGAATGACATGACCCCTTCATCAAAATCGTAGTAGTGCTGGCCGTATTTTACCTTGCAGGTCACCTCTTTCTTTATAGCAATGCAATAGAGGTTGAGGATAATGTTATTGAACTCGGGTGCGGCATTGTAGGTAGTATCTTCAAACCTGAAGACGCTTACCAGCGGGTGCTGTGGTGCCGGTAACGATAAGATGCGGCTTTGCTCTGATAAAGAATTGACGATATGTGGTTGCGGCTGCTTCACTGTTTTTCAAAATTACAGTAATAGCAAGTAGTGTGTGCCACTACTTGCTATATGCTTTTATTATTGGTCTATTGTTTGCATGATGGCGGCAGCATAGCGGTCGCCGGTTTGGGTGCCCAGCGGCACAATGCTTTCCAGGCGCTGCATATCGGCATCGCTTAGTAGTATATCGGCGGCGGCTATGTTCTGCTCCACATACTTTACTCGCTTGGTGCCCGGTATTGGGGTGTGGCCTTTAGCCAGTACCCATGCTATGGCCAGTTGAGAAGGGGTAACACCTTTTTCTGTAGCCATTGCCTGTATCTCGTTCACCAATTCTATATTCTTATAAAACTGTTCGCCCTGGAAGCGGGGAATATCCCTGCGGAAATCATCGGCAGCAAAATCATCGGGGTTCTTAATATTGCCCGAAAGGAAACCACGGCCCAGTGGCGAGTAGGCTATCAGCCCGATGCCCAGCTCCTGCATAGTATTAATGATGCCGGCTTCTTCTATACTTCTTTCAAACAGTGAATACTCTGTTTGCACCGCGGTAAGCGGGTGTACGGCATGTGCCTTACGGATGGTTTCGGCAGATACTTCTGAAAGGCCTATGTAGCGCACCTTGCCTTCCTTCACCAGTTCGGCCATAGCGGCTACGGTCTCTTCAATAGGTGTATTGAAATCGAGGCGGTGCAGGTAGTAAAGGTCTATGTAGTCGGTGCCGAGGTTTTTCAGTGAGCGTTCGGCTGCTTTCTTTACATATTCTTTCTTCCCGTTTATCTGCCATGTCAGTTGTTCATCATCGCCTATTTCAAAACCAAATTTTGTAGCGATGGTATAGGCATCGCGGTTGCCTTTTATTGCTTTTGCTATCAGCCTTTCATTCAGCAGCGGACCATAGAGGTCAGCTGTATCTAAAAAATTTCCACCCAGTTCCAGCGAGCGGTGTATGGTAGCGATGGCTTCCTGCTCATCGGCCTTGCCATAAATATCACTGCCACCAATTGTTGTCATACCCATGCAACCCAGCCCTACCTGTGGTATGGTGAGCCCCTGCCTGCCTAATTGTACCTGTTTCATCGTTTATTGTTTTTAGAAGACAAAGGTGCGATGAGTAAGAACAGCAGAAGTATCCAAATGGCTGCTTTTTGTGTTCAGAATGACGGTGGCTTTCCCGTGATTGGAAGGGATAACTCTTTTTATTAGTTTAAGCCCTGAAAATATATAATCCATACATGTCAAGACTTCGCCTTTCAGCCTGTGCCCTGTTTATTGTTATCCTGTTTTCAGGATGCCGTTTCTTTAACAATGCCATGGAGTACAAGGATACGACCAAGGCATTTATGGAATCGCTGGTACTTGAACAGTATGATTCCTGCATTAGTATGATGGCAATGGAACATCCGCTAATGGTAAATGCCAATGCTGAAGAGATAAAACGGAACCTACCCACCTGGCGAAAAATAATAGTGGAGAACTGGGGCGATAAGCTGGATTATACACTTATGGTGGCAGAGAAGAAATTTTCTACAGATAAAAACAAAGAGTTGCCACCGCATACTACTATGCTGCAGATGCAGTTTTCAAATGGAAAAGAGTTTGGGGTCATCAAGGCATTATTCGATGATAATTCTAAAAAAATACTCAGCATAAATACATTAGATTTCAAAGCACAGGTGCCATCTATGATACTATTCTGGGTGTTGACACCATTGGTATTATGTGTGCCGGTATTTATGGTTATTGTTATCCGCCAGATAAAGCGAAGTAACCTGAAACGGAAGTGGTTGAAATATCTTGCAGTACTAATACTAAATATTCCAACAATAGCTTATACACCGATAGCCGGTTTTGCGGTAAAGCCATTCATGTTTAAGATACTATTGGGTTTTAGTTTTTCTTACCAAGGCTACCTGGATACCGGGTTGGAAATAGGATTGCCATTGGGAGCGCTGTATTGGTACTGGAAATTGAAACGCAGCAAAAATGATGCAATACCCACAGACGATAATCCGACTGCCGAAGCAGCCAAGAACTACCGCGTATTACTGGACGGTGAAGAAATAGGCACTACCGCGCTGGAGCATGTAGATGCGCCGATGGGTGTCGTGTTTGGAATATTGCGCCTGCACAGCATCACTACACCATACCTGTTCTTTAAAAGCTATTGCCGCGCGCATGGTGTGCAGTTAGGTGCAGATGATGCGGAAGATAAATTCATCAGTACTTTTGATATACCGGGTATGCAGGTATTGGCGTCGGATGGTACGGCTGTAAAAGGCACATCTACTTATGTATCTGGTACAGAAGATGCGTTTGAGATATACATATCCGGTATTGCCTATCCTTTTTACGAAGAACAGTTTCCGCAGCATGTAGCGGCATATAAAAACCAATAGTGCCTAACATAACAAATCCCCGCACGGGGTGGGGATTTTTCAATGTCTTGAGATAAGCGGCCTTATTATCCTGGGGCAGTAACTATGAGCTATAGTGACGATAGCCGATGGTTACTTTTTCAGCGTTTTAATTTTTATGTCATCATCATTAATATC
Source organism: uncultured Bacteroidota bacterium (assembly GCA_946480675.1). The sequence continues at coordinate 4,411 of CAMLKS010000046.1, read as the reverse complement.
CCTGCCTGTAACAATAGCAGATGCGGCGCTCCTGACATCGTATATAGATTCATTGTTTGCCCTTATATGAATTTTATCAAATGAGGTTTCAAGGTCTATGTACCCAAACTTATTTTGAATCAGTTTATCGAGTTCTGTTTGTGTAAAAGGATATTCTGCCAGGTAGTAAAAATTCTTTTTCCCGTAAGGTAAGGTGCGGATATTAGTAGCACGCGATTTTACCTGCCCTTTATGCATTATTAGTTCAAAGGAAATTTCGCTACCCTGTTTAATTACAACATCATCTCCAAAACGGTTATTTGTCCGTATTTCCAGGAATAAACTATCATTACGCTTTACAAAGCGTTGGTCCACTATTCTGGTGCCATAATCATCGCGATGACCGAATAGCCGGCGCCAATCAGTGTTCAGAGTGCCATCAGGATGTTTTAATAAATCTTGTGCATTGCATAATGCCGGTAATAATAATATTACTGCTAATAATAAACGTGTCATTTCGTGTGGTGTATCAATTATTGCCGTAAATATAATATCCATATTCATCAAAATCCCCGCACAGGGCGGGGATTCCAAATGTCTTTTAAGGATAAGCTATAACCAACCGTATAGAGAAAGTAGCTTGTGGCAGCGTGCGGTAGTGGCCATATTTGGCATCCCATGCGCCGCTGGCAAGGTCTTCGGCCAGGTGCTGCACGCTGCGCTGCACGGTGGCTGCATCTACAAAGCCCCAGGCGCTTTGGTTAGCACGCACCTCGGGCGATAGAAAGGCTTCGGGACGGCCATAGAAAGCCTCCTGGAAGCCATCTGCACAATCGAGCGGTACGGGGACGGGCTGCACCTCGCAACGGCCACCGAGGGTGCGGGTTATAAAATCGATAGCAGGGTAGCGGCGCTTTTCGGCAGCTACTACTTCGGGGAAATAATGTACGTTCCAAAAATCATCCAGCGCATCGGGGTCGGAAGTGTAGATGAGCACGGGGCCTTTGGTAACACGGCGCATTTCGCGCAACCCTGCAGCCGCATCGGGCCAGTGGTGGATGGTGTAGATGGCCATCGAAGCATCAAAGGCATCATCATCGAAAGGCAGGCTGCCCGCGCTGCCGATAATAGCAGGCACCTTACCACGCTGCAGGCGCTGGGCGCGCATAGTGGCCGATGGCTCTACGGCTACCACATACTTGTCTTCAGGCTCGTAAGAGCCGGCACCGGCGCCAATGTTCAGCACCGTATGGCTGTCTTTCAGTGCGGCATGCACGTAAGCGGCAATGCGTGGGTCGGTTTGGCGGTGGCGGGCATATTGCTGCCCTTTTGCATCGTAATCGAAAGATGGGAGGTGTGTCGTCATGCACAGAAAGCAGCAAGGCATGTGCCAAAGCGTAACAAAGGATTTGTTAATTTGCTGCTTATGAGGTCATTGATGAGGATTTGCATATTGCTGTTGCTGGCAAGATGACGAACAAGTTTATCACCTACCGCTTCAACGGTAAGTATTTTGAAAGGGTGAAGCGATAGCGGTTTATAATATGGCTTTAAACCTTTTGGCCAGCAGGCCCGTTGCTTTCTCGGGGTCTATATCGGCTACTACTATGCCCGGCTTGCCGTAGGGCTGGTGCGCTATGCAACTGCCATCGGGCGCTATGAGAGAGCTGGCAGATTCGGGGAAGCGCATGCTATAATTTACACTGGCGAAGTAAATGGTGTTTTCCATCGCACGCATCATCATCGCCTTTTCATAATAAGGGCTGTCTTTATGTCCCCATTCGCTGATGGTGTTACCGCTAGCATCACTACCGGTGAAGTGCGGATGGAACACGATATGTGCGCCACGTGTGGCTGCCCATCGCACTGATTCCGGGTAGCGGAAACCTTCGTGGCAAATGGTGATACCAAACTTTAAGCCATCTATTTCAAAAAGTGTGTGCTGTGTGCCGGGCTCCCATAGTGCATCTTCCGATGGGTCGAGCTGGTTTTTAGTTTGATAACCCAGCACTTCTCCTGCGGCAGATATCACGTAGGCCAGGTTGTACACCTTACCATCTATATAACCATCCATCGGCATGATGACGTTTATATGGTTCGTCCTTGCCATTTCGCATACTGCCACCAGTGCTGCTTCCATATTATCCTGCGTATAGGTGCCCATTGGCTGCGCTATATTAGGATAGCCGGGAAGGTAGCTTTCGGGGAAGCAAATGATGGTAGCCTGCTGTTGTGCGGCTTCCTGTATCAGTGCTGCTGCCTGGCTAAGGGCTATTTCTAAAGAAGCAGGAAAGGCAGGACTGGCGAGTGCTATTTTCATATGGTGTGTATATGTGCAAAGGTAACAAAAGCAGGGCGTGCAACAATGGCAAACAGCGCGCTCCATCCCCCTAAAACGCATCCATCCCTCGTTACCCCTACGCTGAAAAAATAAATATTTTTCTGTGGGGGTGGGTGGGTGCTTTTGTGTTTTACCACTGTACATCGGTAAACAATGAAAGCATTACACCCCCTTCTTTTTATCCTCCTTACAGGCAGCGCTGCGATGGCGCAGGCCGCTACTGATAGCACTGCTACTACCCGCCAGCTGGGCGAGGTAACGGTAAAAGCCCGCACCAATACCCGCCAGTTTGTAGAAAGCATGCAGATGGGCAAAACGGAACTGCCTGTAGCCATGCTGCTGAAAGCCCCCGCCATAGGCGGTGAGGCCGATGTGGTAAAGGCCCTGCAACTGACCCCCGGCGTGAAGAGCGGTACGGAAGGCAGCATAGGCATGTATGTGCGCGGTGGTGCCAACGATGAGAACCTGATACTGCTGGATGGCGCACCGCTGTATAATGCGGGCCACCTGCTGGGTTTCTTCTCGGTGTTCAACAATACGGCGCTGAAGGATGTGCAGCTGTATAAGTCGGGCTTTGGGGCAAAGTATGGCGGCAGGCTGTCATCGGTAATGGATGTGCGTACGAAGGAGGCTAGCCTTAGCGAATACAGGGGCGATGTGAGCATCGGTACCATATCGTCATCGGCGAGTGTGCAGGTGCCGGTGGTGAAAGACAAAGCATCGCTGATGGTAGCAGGCAGGCGCACGTATATCGACCAGGTGATGAAAACAGTGCCCTACCACTTTCACGACCTGAATGCAAAGCTGTACTACATAGCCGATAGCCGCAACCGTTTCTATATAAGCGGCTACACGGGCAGCGATGTGCTGAAGCCCTACACCTATGGCAGCAATGGCGAAGAGAAACAAGCAAAGGATGATATACAAAGCGGCATGAAGATGGGCAATAAAACATTGTCTGCACGCTGGAACCATGTGAGCCAAAACAGTAAACTATCGGGCGATGTAACGGCATACTACTCGGGCTTTAGCTATGCTATAGATGGTAAGATGAACAGCAATACCATACGTATGCAGTCGGCGATAAGGGATATGGGTGTGAATGGAGATGTGCGCCTGTCGCATATAGCAGGGCATAAGCTGAGTGCCGGTTTTCAATGGGTGAACCATTATTTCAACCCCAACATCGTAAGCAGCAATGGCCCGCTGGTAGAACGCTTTGGTAATAGTAACGGGCAGCGCCTGCACAATAACGAAGCAGCGGTATATGTAAATGATGAGCTGCGGATAGACAGCAATTGGCAGGTAGCAGCAGGCATGCGCATCAGCGGCTTGAGCACGGGCGGCAAGCTATTGCTGCATGCAGAACCTAGGCTGGGGCTGCGCTATATGATAAACGAGCGCAGCAGCATCAAAGCATCGTATGCACGCATGGTGCAGTACCTGCATATGGTAAGCGGCTCATCGCTGCTGCTGCCTACCGACCTGTGGTACCCTGCTACCGATAAAATAAAACCCGCCATCAGCGACCAGGCCAGCCTTGGCTATTACTACAGCATACCCGATGCCGGTATTTCCATCAGCGCAGAAGCCTACTATAAATGGATGCAGCACCTGAGTGAGTATAAAGAAGGCGCTATACTGCTGATGAATGATAAGTATGAAGACGAACTGGTGCAGGGCAAAGGTCGTGCGTACGGACTGGAGCTGTTTGTAAGCAAAACCGCAGGCCGCTTTACAGGCTGGGCAGGCTATACATGGTCGGTAGCACAAAGGCAGTTCGACTCGCTGAATGGCGGCAAGGAATATTATGCCCGCTACGACCGCCGCCATCAATTATCGCTGGTAGGTATGTATGATGTAGCGAAGAGCTGGAGCGTGAGCACTACCGTAGTATATGCCACAGGCAGCCCATTCACAGGGCAAACAAGCCAGTACCTGGTGCCGAAGCCCGGCTTTGCGGGACTGGAAACCCTGCCGGCCTATACGGGCAGAAATGAAATGCGCATGTCTGCCGCCTTTCGTACCGATGTGGATGTGGCGTATAAATTCGACATCAGCAGGCGTATAAAGGCAGATGCACACCTGAGC
>CAMLKS010000045.1 GCA_946480675.1 uncultured Bacteroidota bacterium | reverse complement strand
ACCGTGTTGGTAGCTAATCCTTTCACCACCGGCTAACAATACCTGCAGGTCACCTGTCATTGTCACACTATCAATTACTCCTTCCCATTCTTTGTTATCATTGTAAAATCGCTGCACCTGCCCTATTCTATATAAATAGTCGTTATATTTTTGTAGTACCACTTCATCTGTCTGCCGGGTTGATAAATTTTTAAATATTTCAACACGTACTTGTTTGCACATATCCATCACACCAAACTGCTTTCCACATTCTATTTTTAAAGATGTGCTATAAGGCAAATCTATGGGCATATTTTCTTGCTGTACATTCAGCCCGAAGCCAATGATACTGTACACCCAGTTACTGCCACGGAGTATGTTCTCAATAAGCACCCCTCCTGCCTTTTTGTCATTAATTATAATGTCATTGGGCCATTTGATGCGTACATCCCATCCTTCATAAAGGTGTTGGATAGTATCGGCAATGGCCACCGCCACTCTCATATTAAACAGTGATTGACGGTCCAGGCTGTATTCCGGCACTACCAGCACGCTCATCAGCAGGCTTTGGCCGGCATCATCCTGCCATTTGCGCCCACGCTGCCCTTTGCCGTGTGTTTGCTCCCTGGCAACGATTGTCAGTCCCGGCTGTGCCGTATCGGCATCTACCAGCCGCATGGCATAGTTATTGGTGCTGTCTATACTATCAAGTTCTATGATCGGGGCATCCAGTAAGTATTGTAAGCTTAGTGCCAAAAAGATTATTTAATTTTGAATGATTATACTGATATTGCCAAACAAAAATAGACTTTTACCGATTTGGAGAAAATAATCACTGCATTACAGGGCCGCAAAAAATCCCCTGCCCGCCTTACAAAAAACAATAAAATCTTTAAAGCTATCATTAAAGCTATAAAGGAAAAGAAAGGTGAAAATATTGTGTCGCTCGATCTGAAAAAGATCGACGAAGCGGTAGCAGATTATTTTGTTGTGTGCGAAGCGCAATCGAATACTCAAATAAATGCGATAGCCGATTTTGTAGAGGAAACGGTAAAAAAAGAATGCGACGAAAAACCGTATCATATAGAACGCAGCGACCAGTGGACACTGGTGGACTATGTGAATATAGTAGTACACATCTTCCAGAAAGACTACAGGAAGTTTTACGACCTGGAAAGCCTATGGGAAGATGCTGGCAGAGAAGAACACAATGATTAATAATTTGTACTCGGATAATAATAAGTTTTAAAGGAACGATGGAAGAAAATAAAAATAAACGTCCTATAGGTACCGGAGATGGTAAAGGCGGGCCAAAAAAAGGGCCTCGCTTCAATATATATTGGGTATATGCATTACTGGTAATTGTATTGCTGGGCTTGCAGCTTTTTAGCGGCAACATGTACACAGGCACCAAAGAAATAGGCTTTCAGGATTTTAAAAGAGAATACCTTGACAAAGGCATTGTTGAAGAAGTGGTTATTGTAAACAAAAGCGAAGCTGAAGTTTATACAAAATCCAATGCAACAACTACAGATAAATCTCCGTTTGCCAGCAAAGGTAAGGAACCTGCCGTGCGCTTTACCATTGGTAGCGTAGAGCAGTTTGAGAACAACCTGAAAGACGCACAGGCAAACATACCGGAAGACCAACGTGTACGTGTAAAGTACCAGGACCGTGTAAGCATGCTACGCGAAGTTTCCAATTTCCTGCTGCCTGCATTGCTGCTAATAGCTATGTGGTTCCTGATAATGCGTAAAATGGGTGGCGGCGCCGGTGGCGCCGGTGGTGCCGGTGGTATCTTCAACATTGGTAAATCAAAAGCACAACTGTTTGAAAAAGGTACACGTGTTACCATAACGTTTAACGATGTAGCTGGTCTTGACGAAGCAAAAGTGGAGGTAATGGAGATCGTTGATTTCCTGAAAAATCCTAAAAAGTACACTGCTCTGGGTGGTAAGATACCTAAAGGCGCATTGCTGGTAGGCCCTCCGGGCACCGGTAAAACCCTGCTGGCTAAAGCTGTAGCAGGTGAAGCACAGGTACCTTTCTTCTCTATGTCTGGTTCTGATTTTGTGGAGTTGTTTGTGGGTGTGGGTGCCAGCCGCGTTCGCGACCTGTTTAAGCAAGCGCGTGAAAAAGCACCTTGTATCGTGTTTATAGATGAGATAGATGCCATAGGCCGTGCACGTGGTAAGAACGTAGTAATGAGCAATGACGAGCGCGAAAATACATTGAACCAGCTACTGGTGGAAATGGATGGTTTTAGCGGCGATACCGGTATCATAGTACTGGCTGCTACCAACCGTCCGGATGTACTGGATACAGCCCTGCTGCGCCCCGGCCGTTTCGACCGCCAGATATCTATAGACATACCGGATGTAAAAGGCCGTGAAAAAATATTTGAAGTGCACCTGAAACCTATCAAAAGGTCGAAAGACCTGGATATACACAAGTTGGCTGTGCAAACACCGGGATTTGCCGGCGCTGATATAGCAAACATCTGTAACGAGGCAGCCCTGATAGCTGCACGTAAAGGCAAGACGGAAGTTACTATGGATGACTTCAACGATGCCATTGACCGTGTTATAGGTGGACTTGAGAAAAAGAACAAGATCATCTCTCCGGAAGAGAAGAAAGTGATAGCGTACCACGAAGCTGGCCATGCTGTAGCAGGTTGGTTCCTGGAACATGCACACCCACTGGTAAAAGTTACCATCGTACCGCGCGGTGTAGCAGCATTGGGTTATGCGCAATACCTGCCTAAAGAGGTGTACATACGCAATACAGACCACCTGCTTGACGATATGTGTATGACCTTGGGTGGCCGAGCGGTAGAAGATATCGTCTTCAATAAAATATCTACCGGAGCACTGAGCGACCTGCAACACGTTACCCGTATGGCATATGCTATGGTATCTATGTATGGGATGAATGATAAAATAGGCAACATCTCATTCTACGATCCTCAAAGCGAAGGCAGCTTCTCCAAGCCTTATTCTGAAGAAACAGGCAGGATAATAGATGACGAGGTACGCAAACTGGTAGATATGGCTTACCGCAGAACTAAACAGCTGCTAACAGAAAAAATAGATGCCGTACGCGCTATAGCTGAAGAACTACTGAAGAAAGAAGTATTATACAAAGATGATCTGGATCGTATGATAGGCAAGCGACCTTTTGAAGATAGCGAGACTATCTATTCAGAAGGTACGCCACCTGTTGGCAGCAGCCTGCCGGGCAATACACTGGCATCATAATTTTTCAATACATCATTACAAAAAAGCGGCTCTCTACAGAGCCGCTTTTTCTTTTATATCAGCCGCTGTACTGGCTCTTTTATTAGGAGTATAAAGTGGTAATCGGCTTTTCCACACCTGTGCATATCATTAATTCATCAGGAAAAATAAGCGCTCTACATTTGAAGTGTTATCGGGTTCGAATACAGGCATCGCTTGTCAAGATTAATAGGGAAACCGGTGTAAAACCGGTGCTATCCCCGTAGCTGTGATCCTGCTGTAGCAATACACCAATGTTTCCGGTAACTGCAAACCACTGTTCGTTTTTGCGAATGGGAAGGTTGACCGGAAATGCAGGAAAGCCAGAAGACCTGCCGGATAATATCAATGCTGTTTGCTTTCGGAGGAAAAGCAAGGGTTAAATGACTAGTCTTTGCGATGTAAGTCTTAGCCATCTTGTCTCCCGAAAGATTTAAAAAGAAGAAACTATTTAAGTCATATGCAGGAAGAATTGTTACTGAAGGAAAATAAAGACAGGTTTGTAATACTGCCTATCAATTACCCGCAGGTGTGGGAGATGTATAAAAAGCATGAAGCCAGCTTCTGGACTGCTGAAGAAATAGACTTGGGTAGCGACCTGAAAGACTGGGCCAACCTGAATGATGGGGAGCGTCACTTCATATCGCATGTACTGGCATTCTTTGCTGCCAGTGATGGTATTGTGAACGAGAACCTGGCGGTGAACTTCATGAGCGAGGTGCAATTACCGGAAGCACGTTGCTTTTATGGTTTCCAGATAATGATGGAAAACATCCACTCTGAAACTTATGCCCTGCTGATAGATACTTACATAAAAGATGCACAGGAAAAAGACAAGCTTTTCCACGCTATAGATACCGTACCTGCAGTAAAGAAAAAAGCAGAATGGGCACTGCGCTGGATAGAGAATGGTTCGTTTGCTGAACGACTAGTAGCTTTCGCAGCTGTAGAAGGCATCTTCTTCAGCGGTAGCTTCTGCTCCATCTTCTGGCTGAAGAAACGTGGCTTGATGCCCGGCCTTACTTTCAGCAACGAACTTATCAGCCGCGACGAAGGCCTGCATTGCGAATTTGCCTGCCTGCTATACAGCATGCTGAGCAATAAACTTTCGCAGGAAGCAGTGTACAGTATCATCCGCGATGCTGTAACCATCGAAAAAGAATTCATCACCGAAGCACTGCCTGTAGACCTGATAGGTATGAATACCAAACTGATGCAGCAATACATAGAATTTGTAGCAGACAGGTGGCTGGCAGAACTCGGTTATCCTAAAATGTTCAACGCCACAAATCCTTTCGATTTCATGGAAATGATTTCGTTGCAAGGCAAAACCAACTTCTTTGAGAAACGTGTGGGCGATTACCAGAAAGCAGGTGTATTGGCTAACAAAGACGCACAGTCTTTCTCACTGGATGAAGATTTCTAATTATCAATTGGATTTTATCTAACCCATAATATTTATATCATGAGAGTTATTAAAAGGAACGGAAAACACGAGAGCGTAAAGTTTGACAAAATAACGGCGCGTATCGAAAAGCTATCTTACAGCCTGAGCCCGCTGGTGAATGTGATAGATGTAGCGAAGAAAGTAATTGAAGGCATTTACGATGGTGTAAGCACTACAGAGCTGGATAACCTGGCTGCAGAAACGGCTGCATCACTTACCACCAAGCACCCGGACTATGCACTGCTTGCCAGCCGCATAGCGGTGAGCAACTTGCATAAAAATACCACCAAATCGTTCTCTGAAACCATGCGTCGCCTGCATCAATATGTGGATGCTGCCAGCGGCAAGCACCTGCCTATGATTGCAGATGATGTGATGCAGATAATAGAGGCCAATGCAGAACTACTGGATAGCTCTATCATCTACGATCGTGACTTTGGTTTCGATTACTTTGGCTTCAAAACACTGGAAAAATCTTACCTGCTGCGTATAGATGGCAAGGTAGTAGAACGCCCGCAGCATATGTACATGCGTGTGGCTATAGGCATTCACAAGAATGACATAGAGAATGCCATCAAAACCTACAACCTGATGAGCGAGCGTTGGTTTACACATGCTACGCCTACCCTCTTCAATGCAGGTACACCAAAACCGCAAATGTCTTCATGCTTCCTGCTGACGATGAAGGATGACAGCATAGATGGCATATACGATACACTGAAACAAACAGCAAAAATATCGCAGAGTGCAGGTGGCATTGGCCTGTCTATACACAATGTACGTGCTACAGGTAGCTATATAGGCGGCACCAATGGCACCAGCAACGGCTTGGTACCTATGCTGCGCGTATTTAACGATACTGCCCGTTACGTAGACCAGGGTGGTGGCAAGCGAAAAGGTGCATTTGCCATATACCTGGAGCCATGGCATGCGGATGTTTTTGAATTCCTGGACCTGCGTAAGAACCACGGTAAAGAAGAGCTGCGTGCGCGCGACCTGTTCTACGCCCTGTGGATATGCGACTTGTTTATGAAACGTGTGGAAGCAGATGGTGAATGGAGCCTCTTCTGCCCTAACGAAGCACCGGGCCTGCAGGATTGCTTTGGCGAAGAATTTGAAGCACTGTATGAGCGCTATGAAGCAGAAGGACGTGCACGTAAAACCATCAAAGCACAAGAGCTGTGGTTTGCTATACTGGAATCACAAATAGAAACCGGCACACCATACATGCTGTATAAAGATGCGGCCAACTCAAAAAGCAACCAGCAAAACCTGGGCACTATAAAAAGCAGCAACCTGTGTACAGAGATAATGGAGTACACAAGTCCTGATGAAGTAGCGGTTTGTAACCTGGCATCCCTGGCGCTGCCCCGCTTTGTAAATGATGGCAAGTTTGACTTTGAAAAACTGTACGAGGTAACTTATCATGTTGCTAAAAACCTGAACCGCATTATAGATAATAACTACTACCCCGTAGAAGAAGCACGTACTTCAAACATGCGTCATCGCCCTATAGGTTTAGGCGTACAAGGCCTGGCAGATGTATTCATACTGCTGCGCCTGCCGTTTGAAAGCGATATGGCAAAGATGCTGAACAAGAACATCTTTGAAACCCTGTACTTCGCTGCTATGACGGCCAGTAAAGACCTGGCTAAAACCGAAGGTACGTATGAAACATTTGCAGGCTCACCATTATCAAAAGGGCAGTTCCAGTTTGATATGTGGGGTGTGCAACCTACAGACAGGCACGACTGGGAAGGACTGCGCAAAGAAGTAATGGAGTATGGCGTCCGCAACTCCCTGTTAGTAGCGCCTATGCCTACAGCTTCTACATCGCAGATACTGGGCAATAACGAGTGCTTCGAACCATATACTTCAAACATTTACACAAGACGTGTATTGAGCGGTGAGTTCATCATTGTGAACAAACACCTGCTAAAAGACCTGGTGCAACTGGGCCTGTGGAACAATACGATGAAGAACAACATCATTGCCAACAACGGTTCTGTTCAGCACATCAATGAAATACCTGCCGATATTAAAGAACTGTACAAAACCGTGTGGGAAATAAAGCAGCGTAACATCATAGACATGGCTGCCGACCGTGGAGCTTATATCTGCCAGTCTCAATCACTGAATCTGTTTGTTGATAATCCTACAGCAGCTAAGCTTACCTCTATGCACTTCTACGCATGGAAGAAGGGCTTGAAGACAGGTATGTATTACCTGCGCACACAAGCAGCGGCACAGGCCGTACAGTTCACGATTGAAAAACAAGCCAGCAACGATATAGAGCCCGTTATCCCAACCATAGAACAAAGCGCTGCTCAAAATGACCTGGACGATATCACTACCGATTTCACAGCACCTTCTTGCAGGATGGAAGAAGGCTGCGTTACCTGCAGTTCATAGTATCTATTTATAAACGAAGCCTGCCGTGTTGCAGGCTTCGCTATTTATTATCAAAAAACCGGAAATAAGATGACTAAAGAACAAAGACTGGAACAATCGGAAACAAGAATATTCAAAGCCGTATTCCCCAACACTACCAACCACTATGATACGTTATTTGGTGGCACCGCCATGCACCTGATGGATGAAGTGGCGTTTATAACGGCTACAAGATATAGCCGCAAAAGAATGGTGACTGTATCATCAGACAAGATAGACTTTACTAAACCTATACCTGCAGGTACTATTATAGAACTGGTCGGCCGGGTAATACATGTGGGTAATACCAGCCTGAAGGTATTGGTAGAGATATATATTGAAGAGATGTATTCATTCGACAGACAGAAAGCCATCACCGGCACCTTTACTTTTGTGGCTATCGATGCGTTTAAAAAACCGGTCAAAATTGACAATTAATTTACCGATTTTGTAAACCCGCATCACATGTTTTGAGGATATTTATGCCGTATGGGGCTATTACCTGAACCCGGCTTGCCGACATACCCCTAATGAAAGAGAGAAACCATTACAAACAAACTACTAATGACCTACAAACGTAAAACCTGGGCAGAAAAAATGAATCCACATATCGCCCACAAAATCGAAATTACCAACAAAACATTTGCCGATGTACCCGAAGGGGTAAAAATGCTGATAGCCACACCTACTATTGTAGATGACTATGTACGGCACATACCCAAAGGCACAGCTACCAACCTGCAGCAAATGCGGAAAGACCTTGCTGCTGAATACCATGCAGCCTATGCCTGCCCCATTACATCGGGGCTCTTCCTTCGCATTGTGGCGGAGAAAGCATATGAAGATTATCAACAAGGTAAGCCACTGAATGAGATAGCGCCTTTCTGGCGTATTATCGACCTGAAAAGCAATACAGCTAAACGCCTCAGTTTTGGCACCGATTTCCTGGTAGCGCAACGCGAAAAAGAAGGCTTACCAATATAAAAACATAAAGGCTTGCAAATTTGCAAGCCTTTATCATTAGTTCAGATCGGGTTGGGGTGTATAGCGCAAATAAGGCTTTACTATTTTAAGTCCTTTCGGAAATTTCTTCTCTGCATCTTCGGTAGATACCGCTTGATACTACTATCAGACCTTAACCAAATTTAATCATTCATGACACTGCTATTGTTAAAGTTTGTTTATATGTACATTTGCTACCCAGTTGTTTAACTGGATACATACTGTATCTTCGTATTCAGCGTTATTTTTTTTAAGTAAGGATAGCATGCTCAATCGCTTTATAATAACCATATTAATTTCAATACTATGTTTTAATGCTCACGCTCAACGTAAAGTATTGAACATGGCAGAGCATGACGACAAAGCCTATTATTTCGGTATTACCTTTGGCCTCAATTATTCTTCCTACCGCCTGCGCTATACCGAATCTTTCACAGAACAGGATACTTTTAAAATCATAGAGAGCCGCTTTGGCCCGGGGTTTAACCTTGGATTGATGGGTAACCTCAGGCTTTCAAAGTTTATAGATCTCCGTTTTGTACCATCGCTCGCTTTTGCAGAAAAACGCCTGAAGGTAAATACACGCAGCGTAGTAGGCACAGATAGCATCTATAACCGTTCGATAGAGTCTATATATATGCACATGCCCCTACAGTTGAAGTTTAAAAGCGACCGCATCGGCAACTTCCGCTTTTATGGTTTGGCAGGTGGTAAGTTTGATATTGACCTGGCAGCAAATGCACGTTCGCGCCGCAGAGACGAATTTTTGAAAGTGCGCCCTTTTGATGCCGGTTATGAAATAGGGGTAGGCTTCGAGTTTTATTACCCCAACTTTATCTTCTCTCCTGAAATAAAGCTGAGCCAGGGGCTGATGAATCAGCAATATAAAGATTCCCGTATTCCTTTAAGCAATGCGATAGAGCAGATAAACACACGCATGATTGTTATCTCCATCCATCTGGAGGGTTAGTCTATTTTCCCGTTTTTGCAAATTGATTTTCCTGTTTATTGAAATGACAATTGTGTGGCAAGGATAGTTTTGTGTCATAAAATTGTAAGAATGGACAAAAAATTTGTTGCCGTAAACTATATCAATTGCACACCCGAATACAGGGAGCGTTTTGAAGAACTATTTGGCAGCCGTGCCAAGGCTATAGACCTGATGCCGGGCTTCCTGGAAATGCATGTATTAAAACCTGCTAAAGAAGGTGATGCTTACCTGATAGTAAGCTATTGGAAAACTGAAACGGCATTCAAAGACTGGACAAAATCTGAAGCTTTCCTGGAAGGCCATAAAAGGGGCTTTGCAGACCTGGCACAAGCAAAAGCGGAAGGCAGGCCAATGCCTATGACCAGCGATTTTAAAACCTACGAAATAATAGCTAACTGATGGAAATGGCAGCTAAACAAAACAAAGCCATAAAGTGGCTGCGTAAAATAGGTTTTTGGGGATTTATGTTCTTTCTGGTTAAAGGCCTGATATGGTTGGCTGTGGGATACTTTGTAATAAAATAAGCAATCGGGGGTTTAGTAAATAAAAGGAAGCATTACATGCTTCCTTTTATTTACTAAACCTGTAACCAATACCTACCCGTATGTAAGATTGTTTGTAGATATCCCTTACACTCTTGTTAGGTATATTGTTTAGGTTTGATACATTTTGTTGCAATTGCAAATCAAAGAACAAGCGGTCTGTTACATGATAATCCACACCAAACATCAGATTGACACGAACAGGATTTGTTGTGGCATTGGGGTACAGGTTGCCGGTATATTCGTTGAATGGCTTACCGTTATACTGTACTTTGCTTTCACCTGTTGGCACTACAGGCCTTGGACTCGGATCGGGCGCAGCGGGGTAAATGGTGCTATCCTTCCAGGCAAATCCATTTGTTTCGATTAGTTCATCTTTTATCTGCACCACTTTACTAAAGTTTACAGAACCTCCAAAGAAGAAACCAAGCTGTTTGCTTAACTTATACTGCAGCAGCACAGGCAATTCAATTTCCCAATACTTTTTTTGTGCTATAGCGCTTTTTACAGATATAGAATCGTAAGTACCCGAATGGTAATACCTGCGTATTACGCTGTCCACAACAAATGTATCTGTACTGGGTATGTATATGTGGTTGGAATCCAGCCGGGTAGCTCCTTTCCTGTAATAGGCCTGCGCATCACCGATATCGGTCTTGTTGATTGTTGCATATTTAACTGTAGGCTGCAGCAGTATGGAAATATTCCGTGCAATGGAGTACTGCACATATGGCGTTACCACTATTTTATTGGCGTTGTAAGAGCCGAAGCCCGCCTCATACCCCATCTTGGCTCCAAAATCAAATTTGCCTTTCCTGTTTTGTTTTTCTTTCTTTTCTTCTTCTGCTGAAGTGCTACCGCCGCCACCACCTTTAGCTTGTGGTTTTTCTTCTTTCTGCACGATATCCCCGGCCACATCACCTCCTTGTTCACCGTCATTTTCAGTATCCATATAATCGCTCACTTTTATCCCACCTTCACGGTTTTTATCTGCTACAAAAGCGCTCTCATATTTTATGTCTTTCTTTCCCTGCGTTACAGTCTCTTGCGGCACTTTGCTACCAACTCCACTTCCGGTATTATCCCTGGGAACAGAACTATTAGCACTATCTGTTTGGTTATCCGTAGTATTTTCATTTTTAGCTGTACTGTTATCCGAGGTTTCTTCTTTGCGGAGCTCCGGTTGGGTTCTATCACTTCCTCCCTGCTTGTTTTTATTTTTGGCTGTTGATGATTTGCCTGTATCATTGCTGCCTTTGCCACCACTTGTTCTTGAATTCGCCTTCTTCGTTTCACCACCTGTTGTCGGTTTATTCCGCACCGCACCCGTGGTATTATTCGTTTTAGCCTGCGGGGTATTTATACCACTATTATTACTCGCAGTGTTGCTTGCATTATTTCCACGCCCTTTGTTAGTATCGTCAACACTCTGTTGTTTTCTTTGCTGATTGTTTGGCGCCGACTTTCCAGGCTTGCTATTTGTAGCAGATGTCTCCGGTGTATTATCCGCATTTCGTGTTTCACCCCCTTGCCGTTTACTGTTTTTTTGAGATGTTTTGCTTTG
>CAMLKS010000044.1 GCA_946480675.1 uncultured Bacteroidota bacterium | reverse complement strand
TGTATGCATGCGTAGGATTAGCGCCCGTAGATGTGGTGGCATCACCCCAGTGCCATACACTTGTAATGGTATTGCCTGTAGATGTGTTATTGACACTTAGATTCTGCCCGATGCAAATATTGGTATCATTGGTTGTGAATTGCGCCACAGGTTTGCTGGCTACAACATAAGAATTGCGTGTCAGTGAATCTTTACAACCGTTATCATCGGTAATTACCAGCTTTACAGCATACGTGCCTGCAGTTGTATATGTGTTGGATATTGTGGTGCTTGTAGTAGATGTTGGGCTGCCGGTGCCGAAACTCCAGGTACGGTTGGCGATACTGAAGCCACCCGTTGCCGTGCTGTTATCTGTAAAGTTTACAGTAATGGGCAGGCAGCCTGTGGTAGGTGTGCCTGTGAAGCTTACATTCGGCGCGCCTACCTTTATATAGTTAGAGCGGGTCATTGTATCGCGGCAACCATTTACATCCGTTACTATCAGCCTGACTGTATAAATGCCGCCAGTACTAAAATATTCAGATGCGACATTTGAAGTTGAAGTATTGGAACCACTTCCAAAATCCCAATTGTAGGTGGCGATTATGGAGCTTGCCGTGGCGATAAACGTAGTAGGAGTATTCTTACACAAAGTAGTATCGAGGGCAGAAAAGTTTGCACCTAGAGGTTGCAGGTTTACCGTGCGCCTCAATGTGTCCGTACAGCCATGAGTACTGTTGTACACACCCAGTGTGATGGTGTAAGTGCCATAAGCAGCATAGGTATGTGTAATGCTGCCGCCGTTTTGTGTAGATGTAGTACCATCACCAAAATCCCAGTAAGAAGTAGAAGCACCAATAGAAGCGTCCGTTACTGTTATTTGGCGGCGGTTATTACAATTGTATGCAACTGTGAAATTGGCCCTTGGCGGATAAACGGTAATGTAATTGCTGCGTGTGAATGTATCGCGGCAACCATTGTTATTGGCAACCAGCGTTACCGTATAGGTGCCATGTTCATAAGCCGTATAGGTAGGATTGGTAGCTGCTGATGTATTGCCATCACCAAAGTACCACACATAAGAGCCGGCACCCGTAGAAGTATTGGTAAATGCTACCGGTGTTTCAGGGCACAAGCTTACAGGCGAAGCCGTAAAGCCCGCAGTAGGTTTTGTATTTACACTTACGGTAGTGGTTCTTGTATAGGTACATCCTGTACCTGTGGTATATGTGAGTGTTACCGTATAAGTACCGGCTACCGTATAAGTATGCGACTGTGTAGAACAGGTAGCACAACTTACAGTACTGCTGCCATCACCAAAATTCCAGCTGTAATTGCTAACAGGGATGCTGGTAGTAACATTAGCCGTAAAGTTGATGGTTGCGGGTATGCAACCATTATATGCCCCGGTAGTTATAGTAGCAGTAGGAGCCTGAATGCTGATGTAATTATTACGGCGTAGCGTATCGGCACAACCTGCTGCATTGGTAGCTATCAGCCTTACATTGTATGTGCCCAGGCTGGTATAGGTATTTGACGGGCTGGTAGCGGTAGATGTATTGCCGTCACCAAAAGTCCATGCATAAGCGGTAGCACCGGTAGAGGTATTAGAGAAAGCAGTAGTAAATGGTACTGCGCAACCTGATGTGGGTGAAGCAGTAAATTGTGCTGTCGGGCGGGCATTTACTGTCACTGTGCGATAAGCGGTATCATAACAGGTACCGTTTGAAGCTATCAGGCGTACCGTATAGGTGCCTGCAATAGTGTATGTTTTGGAAGGACTTGGTGCGCTTGAGCCGGTGGCATCACCAAAATCCCACGAATAGGTTAGCGAGCCCGAAGGGGTAGAGGTATTCGTAAAACTAAGTGTATTACCTGCACAAACGGTGCTGGCGACAGTGAAAGCTGCTGTGGGCCTGCCTATACTCACAAAATCGTTCTGCCCGATGGTATCTGTGCAACCTAAGCTATTGGTAGCTACGTGATATACCCTGAAGCTACCTGTAGTAGTATAGGTATGCGATGGGTTTTGAGCCGTAGAGCTGTTGCCATCACCAAAGTTCCAGTAGTAGGACGTAGCGCCTATGGAAGTACTGGTGAAGTTGGTAGTAAGGGGAGGCGTGCAGCCAAACCTGTTGCTGGCGCTGAAACCGGATATCGGTTTAGTGCCTATGCGTATATAGTTGGTTTTAGACAAAGAGCGTGAACAACCATTGCCATTTGTAACCAGCAGCGTAACTGTGTAGTTGCCCGTAGCTGTGTACGTATGTGACGGGTTGGCTGCTGTTGAGGTATTACCATCGCCAAAATCCCATAGATAAGTAGTAGTACCGGAACCACCGGGAACAGAATTATTGGTAAAGCTGATAGTACGCGGTAATGTGCAGGATGGTGTAGAGTCGGCAGTGAATGCTACTACGGGACTGGCAGCCACCGTAATGTAGTTGGTAACCGTGCGGGTGTTCGTACCACTTGCATTAGTAACTGTCAGCGATACAGTATAAGAACCGGCTGTGATATACGTGGTGGACGGATTTTGTAAAGTAGAAGTGGTACCGTTACCAAGATCCCAATACCAGGAGGTAGGGGAGTTCGTACTATTATCAGTAAAGTTAACCAGGATGGGGGCACAACCTGAAGTGATATTGGACGTAAAACCAGCAACCGGTGCCTGGGCTTTGGCAACAGCTGGTAATAAAAATCCAAGGCTTATACACAATAATGCGTATAGGTACCTGTTCATAAGTTACATATATTAGTTAGAAATCTCTCATGCAATACATACGGTCATTTTAGCTCTCTCGGGGGACACGTGTATATATTGCCATGGTGCAAATGTAATCAAATTGTGGATAAGCTGTGAGGATTTGACATCAAATGTGGAAAAGTTGATATTTTAATAACCTGAAAATTAGACAATAGCCTAACCATTTGCATATCAATAGATAAGCAAAATAGCGTCAATCTAAAAATTGTTGAAAAACTGTTAGTAATCTATAACAATTGCCTTTTATACAACTGAATAGTGTTTTCCAGGCCATAATAAATAGCATCCGATATCAATGCATGGCCAATAGATACTTCCTCAAGGTTGGGAATGGAAGATGCAAAGAAATTAAGATTGTGCAAATCGAGGTCGTGGCCTGCGTTAAGGCCCAATCCTTTTGCAGCAGCGGCATTCGCCGCTTTTATATAGTCGAATATAGCTGCGTCCTTATTTATATGATATTGTTTCGCATAAGCTTCCGTATACAGCTCTACCCTATCTGTACCTGTGTCTGCAGCGGCAGTTACCAGTTCGGCAACAGGGTCTACAAAGATAGAAACCCGTATCCCTGCATTTTTAAATACAGCAATAATACGCTTCAGGTAATCGGCCTTCCCTATCGTATCCCATCCGTGATTGGAAGTTAACTGGCCCGGATCATCGGGAACGAGCGTTACCTGCGTAGGCAGCGTTTCCAATACCAAATCAACAAACTTGTCTTCCAGGGGGTTACCTTCAATATTAAACTCTGTCGTAATAATCGGTTTTATTTCACGCACATCGCTGTAGCGGATATGGCGCTCGTCGGGGCGGGGATGCACCGTAATACCATCTGCACCAAAGCGCTGGCAATCAATAGCAGCTTTCAGAACGCTGGGATTATCACCACCACGGCTATTACGCAGGGTAGCTATTTTATTGATGTTTACTGAAAGCTTTGTTGCCATATGCCGGTCGTTTCGTCAAAATTAATGCGCATTTCAGTTTATTTTGCAGCTAACATGGGGTTATCTCGCTTTTTTAACAACCGGCAGGCCGCGTGCAAGTTGCTACTGATAGCGTGCATGGCTATGCTCAGCGCCTGTAACAATAATGTAAAGGAAAGCAGGGATAACACTTTCTACCTCAATTTTTCCAGTGGTACGCTGGAATCTATAGACCCTGCCTTTGCCAAAGACCTATATACCATGTGGAGCGACCATATGATATATAATACCCTGGTGGAAACTGATAACAACCTGCACCTGGCACCCAGCCTGGCTAAAAGATGGGAGGTAAGTGCGGATGGCCTGGAGTACCGCTTTTACCTGCGCAACGATGTTTACTTTCATGATGCCCCGGAATTTGCAGGTGGTAAAGGCAGGTTGATGACTGCGGCAGATGTAGTGTATAGCTTCAATCGCATTATAGACCCAAAGGTAGCATCGCCCGGTGCCTGGATATTTAACGACCGTGTGGCAGATAAAGAACCTTTTACTGCTATAGATGATACCACCCTGCTCATTCGCCTGAAAGCCCCCTTTCGCCCGCTGCCCGAAATATTGAGCATGCCTTATTGCAGTGTGGTGCCGCATGAAGTAGTAGAAAAGTGGGGTAAGGACTTCCGCTCGCATCCTTGTGGTACAGGGCCGTTTCAATTTAAATACTGGGACGAAGGGAGTGTATTGGTACTGCACCGCAACCCACACTACTGGGAGCGGGATAGTGCCGGGAACCAACTACCCTATCTTTCTGCGGTGCAGGCTACCTTTGTAGATAGCAAAGCCACAGAATTTCTGCTGTTCCTGCAAGGGAAGATAGACTTCGTTAATAATATCGACGGTTCGTTCAAAGACCTGGTGCTATCTAAAAACGGGGAGCTGAAAAAGGAGTTCAGCAACCGCTTCCATATGACGAAGCAAACCTATCTAAATATGGAATACATCGGCTTCCTGACAGATAGTAATAATAAGCACGTAAAAGGCTCGCCGGTATTGAACCCTTTAGTAAGACAAGCTATCAATTATGCTATAGACAGGCAAAAGATAGCAACTTACTTCCGCAATGGCGTGGTAATGCCTGCCACATCGGGGTTTATACCTGCAGGTATGCCATCGTTTGACAGTACAGGGCGATACGGCTTTACATATAACCCCGCCAAAGCTTTAGAATTGCTGAAGAAAGCAGGCTACCCCAATGGAAAAGGCTTGCCATCCATTATGGTATTAACGCCGGATAACTGGAGCGATATCATCAACTTTATTGCCACGCAGCTACAAGAGGTGGGCATACGCCTGAATGTAGAAATCATACAGCCCAATTTTCTGAAACAACAGATGTCTCGCTCTGAGGTACCTATGTTTCGTGCACAGTGGATAGCCGACTATCCGGATGCGGAAACGTATCTTGTTTTCTTCAATGGTGATTTTCCGGCACCGCCCAACTATACCAGGTTCAACAACAGTACCTTCAATAAATGGTATGCAGAAAGCCTGAACCTGCCGGATACGGCCAGGTGGCAAATGTACCAACGCATGGATAGCCTGGTGATGAGCTATGCACCCGTTATACCGCTATACTACGACAGGCTGCTGCATTTTACACAAAACCGCATTTCAGGTTTCAGCGCCAACCCTATGAACCTGATAGATATAAAGCGGGTACGTATTTCTAAAAAATAGAGGGAACCTCTCAGTTCCCTCTATTTTAAACATCTATTTCTTTTTGTACTTGGCTATCAGGTCTGTTACTGATGTGCGCCTCATGTATTCGGGATTTAATTCGGTGAATACTTTAGTGCGCCTTGGCGCTGCTTTTAAAGCTTTTTCCAGTTGCAGCATGGCTTCCTTAGACTTACCCAATTCAAACAATATGGCGGCGTGGTAATACCTGAAATCGGGCTTATCGCCACAATGCTCGCGGGCTACTTCCAGCTGCGTCAGTGCTTCATCAAAATACCCTGAAACATACAGCCCTTTCAGCAATGCTATCCAGGTGGTCTTATTGCCTGGTTTCAGGCGCACTGCATTCAGGTAGCATACCAGCGCTTCGCTGTGCGCATCCATTTCCATCAGGCAATTGCCGATAGCCATGCAGTAAGAAGCATTGTCTTTATCAAGGTGCAACGCTACTGAGTATGATTTTACGGCTTTATCCCATTGCTTTTCCCTTGCATAGGTTTCTCCTATTTTAAAGAAAATGGTATCATCCTGCGGGCTCAACTGTGAAGCCTGCCTGTAGAAATGACGGGCGCGCTGGAAGTTCTTTTGTTTTTCCCAGCAATACCCCATGGCCTCAAATATCACATCTTCAGCTTTCGCTATTTCTAGGTGTTTCTCCAGTACTTCTATCGCTTTTTCGTACCACTTCAGGCGCATGAATGCATCTGCCATATTGCGATACGCAAACTCGAATTTTTCATCGATAGCTACGCAATATTCATATGCATCAATAGCTTTTTCATACAGTTTCAGCCCCTGGTAAGCTGCACCGAGGTTGAACCATGCCAGTGCATTATATGGGTCTTCTTCTGTAAGCTGGGTATGGAGTGTAGCGCTTTCTTCCAGTCGCTTAGTGAAATCGGCCCAGAAACAAATTTTCTGCAGGGCTTCTTCATTTCGGCGGTCTATCTTAATAATACGCTTCAGCGTATCGAATACCGCATCAAATTCTTCACATTCGTCATATACATCCGACAGTTCTAACAAAAGCTCTATTTTCTCTTTACCTTCAAATTCATCCGTGCGTTGTTCCAGCCAGGCAGCAGCCTGGTCATATTTGAACTGGCTCAGCAAAATATCTGAACGCAATAAAGTAGCATCGAGGCTTTTCTGGTCATATTGCTCCAATTCATCCAGCGTTTTCAATGCCTGTCCGTATTTCTGAGACTGTGTCAGAATTTCGGCCCTCAGCAATAAGACAGAAGAAGAAAATGGATAATATGTGCGGGCTATATCGCAGGCAAGCAATGCTTGTTCTTCATTACTGCTTTGGAAATAATATTCAATAATGCGCTCAAAATCATCCTCGTCCATCATTCCCACACCTTCACCATTCTTTACGAGCTCGTAACGTTGCAACAGTTCGTCCATCGAGCCACCTTCATCATCAAAATAATCGTCATCAAACATAGCAACCTATTTATACCAAAGTTAACAAAATATCGTTCCAGCCAATAGTAACCAATGTTAACACACTGTAAAAATGCACATGTTATCAACATGCAAAAACGCCTTGAATATCAAGGCGTTAAGCGATTAATATAGTATTTTATTATTGGCTTATTGTTGTGTTGGGCGTACCGGAACTGTTACATATACTAAACCTGTTTTGGCAGATGCCGGTAAAGTATATGCCACATTACCCCAAATTGTCTGAGAGCGGATGATATCCCAGCCCTTTATATACAGGAAGTAATTACCTTCTTTCAGTTCTGTAAATATGGCCATAGGTGTGCCATCTACCTTTATAATTTTAGCAGAGTCATCGTATTGATTATTAGCCGGTATCACTACGGCATCGTATTTAATATACACCTTTCCACTATCTACTTTAATGCCATTGGCATCGGCTATCACACGCATGGTAGCCATACCACCTTTACCACCCACTGCAGGCGGGGTAGAAGGTGTCGGCTTATTATCATCCTTACAAGCAAACAGTGCTATTGAAACAACTGCTGTCAGCAGTGTACTTTTAAACCAAGCTGATTTCATTGAATGGCATTTTTACGGGTGATGAAGATACAAAAAACGAATTTAAAATTGCTAATACCTTATACTATTAATTATCAGTCCAATTTGTCACTTCGTTTCTGCCGGGGGTGATGGCTTGCTTTCATTCCATAAACGGTCGAGCGCGGTGACTACATAGGTTGTTTTCTTATACTTATTCGCATTTTCATCCAGCAGTTCGGTAGCCTGTGTGATACGAATCATCCGGTCGGCCCTGTTGATATTTACAGGTTCCCCATTAGGAAAACGGTACACAGCATAGCGTACTTTTTCTTTGCCCGCATGCTGCCATTGCAACAAGGTGCCTTGTGAAGATGGTATAGCTTTCAGTGTCAGGGGAGCTACGGGAGGTATGCTATCCAGCCACGTCATAACCGGCGGCAGGGCATAATACATGTTGTAATGAGCCACGCTATCGGCCATGGCGGGTATTATCTTATCGAAGCTGGAAGTGCTGTAGAATACATGGCTGCTATGCTGCGCCGTTCTGCGTATATCGCGTATCTGCCATAGCAATTCATTTGTACCTATCCATGGCCCTTTTGCAGCTTCTGCCATCCTGTATACACCCAATCCATAATACATGTGGCGTCCGTAGCTATGCTTTTCCCACCACGGTAGCAGAATATCGAAAGCAGCAGCACGATGGCCGTGCTCCCAATATAGTTGCGGCAGCAAGTAATCGAGCCAGCCGCGGCGCATCCATAACAGTACATCGGAATACAGGTCATCATAACAGGTTTGCCCGCCACGCGTATTAGAGCCTTCGGGATCTTTAGAAGCATTGCGCCATACACCGAAAGGACTGATGCCAAATTTCACATGGCTCTTTTCCTGCTTAATATTGGTATGCAGTACAGATACGAATGTGCTTACGTTATTACGGCGCCAGTCATCTTTTTTAAACCCGCTGCCATAGCGTGCGAAGCTGCGTGCATCGCCGAATTCTTTGCCGGATATGCGGTACGGATAAAAGTAATCATCAAGATGGATGCCATCTACATCATAGCGTTTCACCACATCCATAATGATATTGATAACATATTCGCGCGCATGCGGAATACCCGGATCTATATATGATTTACCGCCGTAAGCAATGATCCAGTCAGGGTGTTTGCGTGTGACGTGGCTGGCAGGGTTAGGGTTTGTTTTGCTATCGGTAAGTGCACGGAAGGGATTGAACCATGCGTGAAGCTCCATATTGCGTTTGTGGGCTTCTTCTATCATAAACTTCAACGGATCGTAATACGGAAAGGGGGGCTGCCCTTGCCTGCCCGTAAGAAAACGGCTCCAGGGTTCATACTCGGAAGCATACAACGCATCGGATGCAGGGCGTACCTGTACGATAACGGCATTGCAACCCAGCTTCTGCAACTGGTTGAGCCTGCTGATGAATTCCTGCTGTTGCTGCACAGCGGGAAGGCCGGGTTTGGATGGCCAGTCAATATTGGATACGGTAGCTATCCATGCCGCCCTGAACTCTCTTTTAACGGGCTGTGCCTGCAATGCAAGGCTGAATGATAACAAAATGAAAAGGGAACAGTATATGTAACGCATACGTGCGGCGAAGGTAAAATATGTTGCACATAGTTATAGCCTGATGCCACTTAAAAAAGCCGCTGCAGGCTTTAAAAACTTGCAGCGGCCTCAATAAAGGTATTGACATGCAATGCTATAGGCTTACCTGGTATTGCAACCAGACAGAGCTGGCCTGTGCTGTATTATTAATATCTCCATTGGGCTGACGCCTGAATACAGGGCGCATTTCGTAGTTCAGCGATATTTTGGCCTGGTGCTTATTGATAAGCCAGTTGACACCAGCATTATAAATATTGAAAGGGTCATTCAGTTTTTCATAATCGGACCAGCGATACGAAATATATGGCATTAAAGTGCCGAGGTCGCCATACATACCTTCGGGCATACGAATGCCCAACTGCGCATATATGCTATTGCCTGTGCCGAACATTGGGTAAGCATTGCCCGCACCGTTGAAAACAGTAGCATCTGTATTACCGTTTGCCGGGTTCATGATACCATTGTTGCGAATGTAGTTTTTACCGTAGTCGGTACCGTAGTAACCTACATAAGCAGATAGGGCATATTTATTTTTCATCACCGGTATATCTGCATATACAGCCGCCGACCATAGTAGCATATCATCATATACGGTGTCCACGCCATTCATTCGCCAAGTAGCATCGTTTTGATACATGATGCCCGCTTCCAGGTTCAATACTTTCTTTTCACCCAGGTAGGTACCTGCCATATAAGGAGTAGTATGCGGTTCTTTATCTAAAAAATTGTATGCAACGAAACCTTGATATTGTTTGTAATGGCCATAGCCCGCAAATGTTGCATCGGTGCTTATGGCAGGTGGTGTTTGTCCGTTCGTCTGTATGGGGAATGGGTCTGAAATGGCTACGCGGTAATCGATTTTGCCTACCTGCCCGCGCGCATACAGGCTCAGCTTACGGGCAAACTCATCTGTCTGGTCAACCGTTGCCTGCAAGAAGACAGGGACATCTGTAGTCATGATGGTACTGATACTGGGTTGAGAAAACCGGCTAAGGCCATTGACAATAGTAAGGCCGCCTCCCAATTTCAATGCATTGGAATGTTTGAAAACACTAAACTCGCCCAATGCATCGTGAAAGAAAGCTTGTAGTTTCCGGTTGCCGGCATTCTGCGAAAGGAAGTTAAAATTGTTCATACCAAACTGTGTATAGAAAAATACACGGTCTGTTATTTGCCCGTACAGCTGCATGCGGGTACGCCTCAGGCCTATATCAAAAGTATTATCTTCCGGCCTGCCCAATACGGTAGTGCCGGGATTACTTTGATTCCAGCGTGCCCATAACTGATTGAGGAAAGTTGCTTTTACATAGCGCTTACCATCCGTGCTCAGGTTATACTTCAGTTCATTGGTATTTTGTGTAAATGCTATACTGCTATATAATAAGGCTGTGGAAAGGAATACAATCTTCTTCATTCTAATAATTATTTCCCGATACAGAAAGTAATTTTTCAATTCTGATAAGGCTTTCATGATTTCTAGGTACAAATAGGGGACAAATCTTCTATAAAGCTACACCTATTTAGTGCGAAAAATACGGATGGCTAATTGTCTTTTACTAATTGCCATAGAATTCCAGATTGGCATTATACCGCTGCTACTAATAAACGTTTTTTATTTCTCCTTGTTGATTAAGCAAAGAATTCTGATTATGAGCTTAGCTGCATAGACTAATCTTTGAAAAAGAAGGATACCTAATTAAAAGTGGGGTGAGATACCATGCCTGACTCAATCACGCATGAAATATTAACCAATAACAATATCGTAAAAAATTATTGTTACCCACTTCCAGAGAGCAGCGCTTCAGTATTTGATTCTATCAACTGACAATTGCACCGATTTTAAACATTGGTAAATACAAAGCAATCAATATTGTTCCAATAATTAAGGCAAGAAAAAGTATCATTAAGGGCTCAAGTATTGTTATTAAAAGATTTGACTTGTATTCCATATCAGCTTGGTACTTATTCCCTAATTGCAAAAAAATGTTATCTAGTTGATTAACTTCCTCACCTATTCTGATAAGCGTAACTACCGAGCTATCGAACAATTTATGCTTAGCCATGCCTTGATAAAAAGAAGCCCCATTAACAATGTCGTCCTTTGTCTTATCTATCGCTACTTGTAATGGATAGAAATCAATCATCTGTTTAATAAGATGCAAACAGTCTACCAATGGTATTCTGGCAGACAATAGAAGTTCCATACCTTGTACAAATTGCAAGAGGTACGTAGTTTTAATGACATTACCAACGTAAGGAATGCGAAGTACAAGGCTGGAAACAAACTTTTTTACTCTTATATTGTCCTTATTGACTCTAAACCAATAGAAAAATAAAGCTGTTGTAATAATTGTAA
>CAMLKS010000043.1 GCA_946480675.1 uncultured Bacteroidota bacterium | reverse complement strand
GGGGCTTCTCATGTTTTATTGTTTACCCTAATTTTTTAAGGAATTATTCATCTTCTTTTGTTCCCCCTTGGGGGGATAGGGGGCTAATCAAACCGCTTTATATACGCCATCAGTATCATGGCAAAAATAGCATCTATCAAAAACATAGTGCTATGGTACAATGGGTTCTTTACCAGGAAATGCAGCAACAGGCTGGCTGTAGTGATAGCAATGTAAGTATATGCCGCCCAACGCTTCATAGCACAGCAAAACACCCATGCAAAGGTGTAGCTCGCCATCCACAGCACCTGCAGCCATATCAGCGAACTGAATGGCTCGCTACTGGCATTGTATATGGTGAATACAAACCCCGCTATGTGAAACAAAGCCACCAGTGGAAATAACACCGGCGGCCTTTTTATAAATCTTTCTACGAAATTCAAAACCTGAAAATTTAAGTTAACCAATCAACTAGTTAACGAACCAACCAATGAACTAACCTTTACTGAATGCATCCAGCACATCATACTTTGTAAGGATGTGGTATTGGCCGCTATCATCTTTAGATAACACTGCGCCATTTTCTTTATTGATGTAATGCTTCAGGCGTTCCAGCGGTATATCCATTTCTACGGTGGGTAGTGCAGCTTCTTTCACATCGGCTATGTTGAAGTCTTTTACCTCGTGGTTGTCTATTATCTTTTTGAACAGGCCCGCTTGTGTAATGGCGCCAGTCACTTCGCCATCTTTCATCACTGGTATCTGTTCGATGTCGTATTTCTTCATCAGGTCCAGCGCATCGCTTACCTTGGCATCCTCGTCTATGGTTACCAGCCTGCGGCGGCCCAGGCCACCTATAAGGTCGCGCACGGTGGCTACTTCCAGCCAGCCGCGGTCCAGCATCCACTCGTCGTTGTATATTTTACCTACATAGCGGCTGCCGTGGTCGTGAAATACCACTACCACCAGGTCTGTAGGTTTCAGCTTGTTTTTCAGTTGCTTCAGCCCCGCAATAACCGAACCTGCAGAATAACCAACAAACAGCCCTTCTTCCTTAGCTATGCGACGCGCCATTACAGCACCGTCTTTATCGGTTACTTTCTCAAAATGGTCTATAACCTCTTTGATGTAATTTTGTGGCAGAAAATCTTCACCAAAACCTTCCGATATGTAAGGGTGCACCTCATTCATATCCAGCTCCCCCGTGTCAAACCATTTCTTCAGCAGCGAGCCATAGGTATCTATCGCCCACATCTGTATATCGGGGTTCTTTTCTTTCATAAACATGCCGATACCCGTGATGGTACCACCTGTACCGCTGGCCACTACTACGTGTGTCACCTTACCTTCCGTTTGCTCCCATATTTCCGGCGCGGTGCTTTCATAGTGTGCCTGGCGGTTGGCCAGGTTGTCATACTGGTTTACATACCAGCTGTTAGGTATTTCGGTAGCCAGCCTTTTAGATACGGAATAGTAAGAGCGCGGGTCTTCCGGCTCTACATTCGTAGGGCATACAATTACCTCTGCACCTACGGCCTTTAGTATATCTACTTTCTCTTTCGATTGCTTATCGGTAGTAGCAAAAATGCACTTGTACCCTTTTATGATGGCAGCCAGCGCCAGGCCCATACCCGTATTACCGCTCGTACCTTCTATGATGGTGCCGCCCGGTTTTATCTTGCCTTCCTGTTCGGCCACTTCCAGCATCTTCAGTGCCATACGGTCTTTAATACTATTGCCGGGGTTGAAGAAGTCCACTTTGGCATATACAGGGCAGGGCAGGTCGGCCGTTACCTTGTTTAGCTTTATCAGTGGGGTATTGCCTATGGTTTGCAGTACATTATCGTACACACGTTTGGATGCATTCATAAAAAAATCGAAGATTGACAGGGGCGAAGGTAAAAAATAGTTGCGAGAGGGGCTATGAGTATTCTAACGCCTGCATTACATTTATGGCACCAAAACCTAATACATATGTTTAAGAGATTACAAACCCTCTGCTTGCTGGCCCTCCTTTCTGCCGGCAATGCAGCAAATGCGCAATACGTATTTACCTGTTTAGATATTAATCCCGGCGCGGGGCATGGCCTGCCATTGGAGTTAGCAGCCTGCAACAATAGGCTATATCTCCAGGCAAACGACGGCACTAATGGCGTAGAGCCATGGATAAGCGATGGCACCATAGCGGGTACCCGGCTTTTGAAAGATATCAATCCCGGCGGCAACGGTTCTGACCCCATGTACTTTGTGGAGCTGAATGGCAAAACGTTTTTCTCAGCATCAGATGGTATTAATGGTAAAGAGCTATGGGTGAGCGATGGCACTACCGCAGGCACACAAATGCTGAAAGACATCAATCCTGGTGCAGGTTCTTCCACCCCGTACAGGCTGGCTGTTAGCAATGGTAAAATATACTTTCAGGCAAATGACGGCACACATGGTGAAGAAGCATGGGTAAGCGATGGTACGGCTGCTGGTACACAACTGCTGAAAGATATTAATAGCGGGGCTGCGCATTCTAAATCCAAGGGCTTTTTTGCTTATAATGGTCAAACGCTTTTTAGTGCAAACAATGGCACTGATGGATCAGAGTTATGGATAAGCGACGGCACAACCGCAGGCACTAAAATGTTAAAAGACATCAATGTAGGCTCAGGCAATGGCATCAATGTGGATTATTATGGCGAGTATTTTTTTGAAGCGTATAATGGCAAGGTGTATTTTGCTGCAACAGATATGACACACGGCATTGAATTATGGGAAACAGACGGCACTCCTGCGGGAACTAAAATAGCAGTAGATTATTATCCCGTTTCAACCGGTTTGGTACCTGAGTTTCTTACAGCTTATAACGGCAAGCTATACTTTGCAGGCAATGACTCAGGCTATATTTTAAGCCGTAGAGAACTTTTTATTACAGACGGTACGCCAGCTGGTACTAAGAGACTAAAAGACATATGGCCGGGGGAGCTGGGGTCGAGTCCAGAGTTCTTTACTGAATATAAAAACAAATTGTTTTTCCAGGCAACTGATTCCGCCGCAGGTTCTGAATTGTGGACCACAGACGGTACGGAGGCAGGCACTGTACTGTTTAAAGACATACGTGCTAATATGGGATCTATGGTGGGAGGTATGGTATTATATTCAGATAAAATGTTCTTCACGGCACACACGGATAATGATGGGCAACAAGTATTTATATCTGATGGTACTGCTGCAGGTACTTTTGATATGCGGCCTGCAAGTGCCGTGAGGGTAAATCCCTTAGGGGGCATTGTTCCAAAATTTACAGTAACTGCTAACTGCATATTTTATTCAGCCTATTATAATGATAGCACCGGCAACGACCTGTGGGTGTTGCGCGATACCACGCTGACGGATACGCCTGCAACAGTAAATAATATGAAACCATCACCAGTATTCTATACACTGGCACCCAACCCAGCCAATGATGTGCTGCAGGTAACGCTGAACAGCAGCCATGCCGATGGCCACATCAGCATAACAGATATGACCGGCCGCAGGCTGTTTGAAAAGGCTGTAACAACAGGCGAAAAAGTACATACTATCCATACGGTAAATATGCCTGGGGGTGTGTACATGTTCAGCTATACAGCAGGGGGTACCACAACCTCTAAGCGATTTGTGGTACAGCGTTAAAAGGCTTTCCGATATATTTTCTATAATGGCTGCTATATAGCAGCCATTATTTATGTAAGAATATGAATGCGCTATTATCTTTTAATCCCCCTACATTAACTTGAAAATAATAATCGACTGATAATTTACTATCTGTTGCTCAATGAAGGTTGGGAATAAATAGTGTATTAATGAAGAATATGATATATTTATTGGTATTACATCTTTTTTGTTAAAGGTATAATAGTACATTTGACCCGGAAACTAAACATAATAGCTACACACCATAGCAAGCAAACTAATAGAGGACACCTTAATGAAGACACGGTTAATCGGGTTCCTGCTTATATTCCTATCAGGTTTTTTATTGATGCTTTCCATCAACTTTTATAGCGACTGGAAGTATGAGGAAGAGATTGTAAGTAACCTGACAGAAGAAATAAATGATAAATGCCAGAGCAAAGACCTTGTTTGCTTAGTGGATACTGCATTGTATTATACCCATGTAATGCAGGACCCTATGCGCAAGCTCTTCAGCAACCGCACCTTCACTTCGCCCAAGCAATATTTCACCCGCCACTCCTTCTCCAATTTCTATTTTGGTAAAGGTGCCTGCGGCGCTTACGCCAGCTTCTTTTGCCGGGTGATGGCCAAGCTGGGCTACCGCACCAAGTTTGTGATACTGGATACCAAGCAAAGCAAAGGCGCACATATTATAATATGCATAGAACAGGGCGATAAATTGATATTGGTAGACCCCTATTACGGCCATCCGTTCAAGGACAGTACCGGCCGGCTCAGCGAGATACAAACCGTATCTAAAAACTGGCATAGCTACTATAGCAAACACCTGCCTGCCGATTACCTGCCTGAATACGATTACCAGTATGGCTGGCATTATACAAACTGGCAAAAACTGGGCCCGCTATCGGGTATCATGTATAAAACCCTGCGCATTTTCATGCCTAAGGAAAAGGTGGATAACCTGTCATTGCGCTATTACATCGTCAAGATGAATAAGGTTTACGTTATCGTATCCTTTATCGGCTTCCTGGTGTGCTTTGTACTGGGCGTGCGCTATATGTTTTGGAAGGATAAGCCTTTGGCAGTGCCCCAAAGCCAGCCGTTGAAGTAAGGCATTACGCCAGTTTACACACCTCAAATATTCCGGCTATTACGGCCGCCAGTGCGGCAAACAAGCCTGTGAGCCAAGCCAGCAGGGAAAGGATAGAAGGGTCTGATGATGCGTCTACACGCTCTTTCTTTATCATAACAACACGTTTATCAGGTTAGGTAATACGTTCATTGCCACTACACTAATGGTAAAGAAAAAACCATGCCGAAAAATATTATATATCTATCGTTTACCCTTGCCTGACAAAAAATAATATAAGTGGCACTGGCTGTTGTTTCAGCACAAAGCCTAAAACTTATTGAAATCATAAGTTCAAATAGCAATTCCGCCTTATCTTTGCCCTGATTTTTTTACTTATCCTCATAAAAAATTATCAATAAATGAAAGTAACTGTAGTAGGTGCCGGAGCCGTAGGTGCTACCTGTGCCGACAACATCGCACGCCGCGACATCGTAGAAGAACTGGTACTGGTTGACATTAAAGAAGGCTTTGCAGAAGGTAAAGCCCTCGATATTATGCAAACAGCAGCACTGCTGGGCTTCAATACCCGCGTAATAGGTTCTACCAACGACTATACTAAAACTGCTAACTCTGATGTATGTGTTATCACATCGGGCATACCGCGCAAGCCGGGTATGACGCGCGAAGAGCTGATAGGCACCAACGCTAAAATAGTAGAAGGCGTAGCTAAAAACCTGCTGCAGCACTCTCCAAACGCTATCATAGTGGTGATAAGCAACCCTATGGATACGATGACTTACCTGACGCTGAAAGCTACAGGCCTGCCTAAAAACCGCATCATAGGTATGGGTGGCATACTGGATAGCGCACGCTTCAAAACATACCTGCAAATGGCATTGAACTGCTCTCAGGACGACTTGCAGGGCACTGTAATAGGCGGCCATGGCGATACTACCATGATACCGCTGACACGCCTGGCTACACTGGGTGGTGTGCCGGTAAGCAACTACCTGAGCGCCGAGCAACTGAAACAAATAGCTGCCGACACCATGGTAGGTGGTGCCACGCTTACCAAACTGCTGGGCACCAGCGCATGGTATGCACCGGGTGCTGCAGGTGCTGCACTGGTAGAAAGCATCATCCGCAACCAGAAGAAAGTATTCCCTTGCTGCGTGTACCTGGATGGCGAATATGGCCAGAAAGATATATGCCTGGGTGTACCTGTAGTAATAGGCAGCAATGGTTGGGAAAAAATAATTGATTACAGCCTGAATGCTGAAGAACAAGAACTGTTTAGCAAATCGGCAGAAGCAGTACGCAACATGAATGGTGTACTGGATACGCTGGTAGCATAATCCGTATTTAGTTTTTTTAATTGCCGTTTCACTATACGACGCCCCCTGTTCAGGGGGCGTTTCTTATTTAGTGCTATTGCATTAATTTGTATGCATTGCTATGCCTGCCGATAAGCTTATCAACATCATCACCATCCTGCTATGCGTTGCAGGTATCTGTATCTTTCTACTGCGCAGGCAGCGGCTCTATACTATTACGTCCACACATCTGTTATTAAATGGCATCATCAACCGCCGCATAGCTATTGCAGCTATTACCACACTGCGCCGCATTCATTGGGATGGACTGGGTACGGGCTTACGCTTTGGTGCCCGCTTTGCCAATGGGGCGCATGGCCTGTTTTACTTTGAAGGCCTGGGCGAGGTAAAGGTGCATGTGAACGATGAAAGTAAAATGGTGCTGATAGTAGCCGATAGTATTCCCTGCATCATAAGTGTAGATGACCCGGATGTATTTATAGCATCACTTACAAGTGCCCATTAATGTATAAATATTTACCACAGCCTATCTTCTGCCAATAGCAGCTTTACAGGCATTTGCAGTTTCCTGGCATCGGCTACATCATATATACGCCACACTTCAGCCCATCGGCCCGATACTATTTGCACATTCCAGTGCCCTTTATCTGCCCTTGATAAAAGGATAATAGCCGTTTGTTTATTCTCTCTGTCATACACACGGTAATAAGTATTCATAAACCTTACGAAGTTTCCCAGGTAAGGATCTGCTAACATATCGTCGCGATACTTGTTTGATGCTTTTTTGCTTATATACCCAATGATGGTAGAATCCCTTACTATATATCCGCTGTCTTCACCTTTGTATTTAAAACAAGTGATGTAGGTAACAGAATCTATTACGATTTTTTCCTGCGCTGTAGCAGCGGCTGTAGTAACCAGCAGTAGCCCGGTAATAGCAGAAAAGAAATACTTCAAAATCATAGTCGATATAGGTGCTATATGAATGTACAAAACTTATGCAGAAGCAACAGAAAAAACGTAATGGTTATTTGATGTGCTGGCATGTAACTTATTTAAAACTATCTGCCTTACATCTTATGCAATTATTTCTTTGAGCCCAACCGCTGCTGTAGCCGCATTTGCGCTGTGTTAAATAATGATTAAGCTTTTACTTTGCTCTTGGATTATTACCGTTACATATGAAGCTTTTTAAAAACACAGCCCTGCGCATAGCGCACCTGGCTATCGGTGCGCTGGCTATGGCAGCTACTTTCAGCGCCTGTAAAAAAACAGAAGATTATTACCGCATGGATGATAGCCGCGCAAAACGCGAAGAGATATTATATACGCAAATACCTGCACCCGGTTCGGGCGAAAACCATTCCACACTGGTCATTCTTAATTACAACAAGGATACAATAAAAACAAAGCGGGTTGAAGCAACCTTCCTCGGCAATTTTCAGCGCTGGTATATCGATGGCCAATATCGCTACACCTATTTTGTAAAAGACCCAAGCCTGTATTTTATACCCAATGTGGGCTACCATGCAGGCTATTTCGTAATAGCCGATAGCGGACTGAATGAGTTGAAGCATGTGTACCTGCAGCCGCATGGCAGCATTACGGGCGATAACAACCAGCACGGCCTCGACCTGCACGATTTTATACTGCTGGCTGATGACCATTATATAGCGCTTTCCTATTACGAAAAGGCTGTAAACAATATACCTGCATCCCTGCGGCCTGCCAATGGCATAAAGGTAGTGGCCGCTATTATACAAGAGGTAAAAGGCGGCGATGTAGTATGGCAGTGGGATGCCACCACCTGGCCCGAATTGTATGGCAATAGCGTTGAAGGCAACAACTATGCCGATACTACCCGCGTAGCCGATTACCTGCATGTCAACTCTATGTTTGTAGACCCCAACGATGGCAACCTCATCGTGTCGTGCCGCAATACCGACCAGGTAATAAAGGTGAGCCGTAAGAATGGCAACATCATGTGGAAGCTGGGCGGCAAGAACAGCGACTTTTACCTGCCCGATAACAGGAAGTTTCTGCGCCAGCACCATGCCACACTGGTTGATGATAATAAAACGCTGTTGCTGTTCGATAACGGCGACATCACGCTGCGCCCGGCTACCCGCATCCTCGAGTTTCAGCTGAATGAAGTGAGCAAAGATGTAACCGGCTTCCGCTCTTTCAGCGTGCCGGGAGCTTTTGCCCAGTTTATGGGTTCGGTGCAAAAGATAGGTGGTAAATATTTTATAGGCGGCGGCACGGGCAACTATATACATGAGGTAGATTTCACCACCAATGAAAAAACCTTCGACCTGCAGTTGAAAACAGGGCCTTACCGGGCTTTTAAATATGAATAATCGAATTGCCTTTTAGGTGATTGAGTACATACAAAACAAAAGGAGCGGCAATCACCGCTCCTTTTACTATTCAAAAAACTGTAAGGACTATTGCTTTTGTATGCGGCCGCTGTGCATCAGCTTGCCGTTCTCGTCGCTGATGATGTAAGCATATGTACCTGTAGCCAGGTTTGCCATTGGCAGGTTCAGCTTGGTTTCACCCGCTGCATAAGTAGCAGCAGCTATGGTATAAACCGCGCGGCCTGTCAAATCCACCATTTTCACTTGCAGGGTAGCGCTGTGTTGCAGGTTCATTTGCAGGGTAGCTTCGCTTGCAGTTGGGTTAGGGTATACTGTTACCTCTTTGATTGCAGAAAAGACATTGTTGATAGTGGTGCCCGTAGTAGTTGGAATGAGTTCCAGCAATTCCTCGTCCCCTACGCCACTACTATCTACGCGTCCTACTAGGTATATTTTGTTTTTAAAAGAAGTAATATCATATTGAAAACCATCACCTTTGCCCGGCATAATGTCAGTAAGGCGTGTTGGCTTGCCCGAACCATTATAAGCCCACACTTCATAGCCATGCGCGGTGTCGTAGCCACCGAAATAGAGCGTATTATTAGCTATTGCAAAGCTTTGGGGATTAACAACGCCGCCTATAGCTACAGAGGTACCTGAACCTGGGCTATATGCAAATAAGGTAGTAGTTGTCCCCGATTTCCCCGAATAATATATCCGTCCCTTATAATGTATCATTCCTTTAGTGCTGCTGGAATAATAGAAGGGTTCCGTAAGATTCCGTTGATCTGAAATGACTTTTTTTACGGTACTGCCGTCATATTCGTAAACACTGCCAGTATGATGAATATAGGCTTTGCCGTTAAGGGGCATAATATAAGCAGGCAAATAAGAAATGAATGAAGTTACCTGTCTTATATTTCTTAAAACCGGGTCGAACTCATATACTGCATCTCTATTTGTAAAAAGCAGTTTTGAATTGAAAACAGTAAGCCTTCTAACACCGCCATAGGATTGGTCAATAATAAGCGTGTCCTTTCCCGTAAAATGGTCATACTCTCTAAGTTCATTTTGCAAAGCTGTAGTAACCGTGTAATATATTTTACTTCCGATAGCTACTATGCTGGTGCCATCATAGGGATTAGAATCTGTATTATGTGTTGTAAGCTTTACCGGTGCGCCTGAACCTGAATACCTGAACAGTTCTGTTTGTAGTGTAAGGTTGGTTTGCTGCACGTTGCTGCCATAAAAATACATGGCCAAAGGCTTGCCTTCGGCATCGGTTGCTATTGCGAACTCCTCAAATGGAGCAAGCTGGATATCAACTGGGGACTGAATCATACCCGGTATGCCGCTTGATGCACCGGGATTTATGTGACATTCCAACCTTGGAGCACTACCGGTGTCCAGGCTCCATAATTCATAACCAGTATTACTTTGGTAAGCAGTGAAGTATAAACGCCCCTTAAATTCTGTGAACCAGTCGGGTAACGATCTTCCGGCTGTATTCAAATTATGATTGTAGTAGTGATAATCCTGTGCCGATAAGGGAGAACAGATAGCGATGCAGGCAAGGTTTAATAATAGTTTTTTCATAGCTCGTCGTTTGATTCAGGATATATCAAATATAAGAAATTTAGCTTTGAAATGGGTACAAAACAAAAGGAGCGGTAATCACCGCTCCTTTTACTATTCAAAAAAACTGTAAGGACTATTGCTTTTGTATGCGGCCGCTGTGCATCAGCTTGCCGTTCTCGTCGCTGATGATGTAAGCATATGTACCTGTAGCCAGGTTTGCCATTGGCAGGTTCAGCTTGGTTTCACCCGCTGCATAAGTAGCAGCAGCTATGGTATAAACCGCGCGGCCTGTCAAATCCACCATTTTCACTTGCAAAGTAGCGCTGTGTTGCAGGTTCATCTGCAGAGTAGCTTCATTTGCAGTTGGGTTAGGGTACACTTTTACATCGGCTGCAAAACGCACGTTTTGTACGCCGGTAGTAGAATCGTGCAGTTTGTACAACTCTGTACCATTTATATCATCTGTAGCAGAGAAATACAAGGTATTATTCATTAATACGAAATTGGCTGCATAGCTGCCATCAAAACCAGGATAGATATCTGTTACCATGGTAGGTGCACCAAAGCCTGTAAACTTCCATATTTCGTTGCCATTAGCACCGTCATTCGCTGTGAAGTACAGTTTGCCGGCATAGTTTACCAGGTTCGATATTTCACCATCGCCCGTGGCATTTACTTTATATACCAGCGTAGCTACACCGGTAGCAGGGTCAAACCTGTACAGGTGGCCACTCGTGGTAGCATCATTGGCCGAGAAGTAGATGTAACCACCCAGCATAGCAATGAGATTAGAATTGATTTGCGTGAATGGCACGCTACTGGCAGGGCCTGCGTTTACATCGGTGATGCGTGTTACAGATGTTTCATACATATATACTTCGCGGCCATTGGCAGATGTTTGTGCAGTGAAGTACAGTTTGTCGCCTATCACTACCAGGTTCAGAGGATAAGAACCATCCACACCTGCTTCCAGGTCTGTTACCATGGTTGTGTTATTCGTCATAGGGTCGTACTGATACAGTTCTATACCTGTAGATGGTTCCCATGCGCTGAAGTACATTTTATCTTTAAAAGCTACCAGGTTGCTAACGACGCTGGTGCCAAACTGGTTTACATTGCTCAGGCGCATAGCCGAGTTAGATGTTGTGTCATATACCCACAGCTCACTGCCGTTGATGCCGTCTTCTGCATTGAAGTATATCTTGCCTTTCATTACCACCAGTTCAGTGATGTAAGAACTGCCTGCACCTGTGTATATTTCAGCAGCCAGTGATGGCGGGTTGCTGCCATCCCATTTGTACAGCTCGGTGCCGGATGTGCCATTGTCGGCAGGGAAGTAGATGTATTTACCCAATACGGCAAACGGGCTGTTGTAGCCCATATTGATACTACCCGAATTACCCGGGTTAATGTTATAGGCCAGGCCGGTAGTGCCTGCGCTGTCCATCGACCACAGTTCGAAACCATTGGTAGCATCAAAGGCAGAGAATACCAGTTTCTTTCCGAATACGGTAAGGTGGTTGGGGTAGCTGCTGGCAGATCCCGGGTTAATATCTTTTACAAGCGCCGGCTGCGCGGTAGCTGTTGCTATAGATGCT
>CAMLKS010000042.1 GCA_946480675.1 uncultured Bacteroidota bacterium | reverse complement strand
GTCGGCTATGGATTTACACCAATATATACCCGGTGCTGTGGCTACTATTTTCCTGGTGGTTTCGCCGGTGTTCCAAATAAAATTGCCATCATAACCCGAACTGGCGAGCGTCATGGGCAAGGAAGTCGTATCGCAATAACTGGAATCCTGAACAGAAACGATGGTATCGGCAGCTGTTATCAAGGATACATTTACATCATCTACATATATATATGCCCTGAAATCCATATTAGGGTCGGGCGTAGCGGGGTAAGCCTGTACACTATTGGGCGGCAGGCCTGTATTGTTGAACCTGCCTATAGTCAGCCATTCTTCACCGCCTTTAGCAGCATATATACCTGATACCCGTATCCATGCACTACTATCGGTTAGATAAGTGCTGAATGGTGTCACAATATCATATGGCAAGGACAGGAATTCATTACTGGCATTGTACGCCTGGGTTTTACCAAAGTTGATGCCTACTTCATCGATAGCTATATAATTACGCGCAATGTCTTTAGAGATGCTGGGGCTTACAAAGAAGCTCACGCAATATTTCTCCCCTGCTTTCAGCGGGGCGGTTAATTTACACTGCAGATATTCACCAAAACCACCACCGGTAGCATATTCTTCCCATGCTATAATGCCTGCAAATGCATTACCTGTACGTGGGCGTTGGTGGCCAAATGTTATTTCGGGCACATGTACACCGGTATTCGGCGCTGCGCAGGTATGAAAATAATCGGGTGAGGTACGTTTCAGTGGGTTTACCCAGCTTTTTACAGACGGGAAACTGGTATATCCCGGTGAATAATCGATAGCTGAGATGCCGTTTGGGCAATAATTAAAATCTTCGAAACTGGGATTGGGAACAAAATTTTGCGCATAGGCACAGAAAGGCAGGGCCAATAGTATCGCCTGCCGCAAACATAGCCTGATGTATTTCATACCCAAGAGTGTAGGTTGTGGATTTATAAAGACGGTATATATTGCAAAAAGTGTTGGCTTGTTTTTAACATTTTATTTATAATATTATAAATTTTTGAGTATCAATGGCTAAACATTTAGGTAGGCATGATGTTTTAACTATTATTATAAAGCTGTTATTTATGAAAAGGTTACTTATGTTCTGCGGTGCTATTGCCTTGGCGTTAGGCGTGAAGGCTGCTGCAAGAGAAAAGCTGCAAACAGTGCCTTATGTAGATATAAACAAATATATGGGCAAATGGCATGAGATCGCTTCGTTTCCGCAACGGTTTCAGAAAGGTTGCAGCTGCTCGGTAGCAGAATATAGCCTGAAAAAAAATGGCAAAGTACGTGTGCAGAATAGCTGCAAGGTAGATGGCAAAATGAAAGAAAGCACGGGTACGGCTACCGTGAAGGATAAAAAAACGAATGCGAAACTCACTGTAAGCTTTTTTTGGCCATTTACAGGTAAGTACTGGATAATAGACCTGGCCGATGATTACAGCTACGCGGTAGTAGGGCACCCCAACCGAAAATATTTATGGATATTAAGCCGCAAAACTGCTATGGACCCGGATGTATATACCGGCATTGTACAAAGGGTGAAGGCAAAAGGTTTTGACATTACTAAGCTAAAAGTAACAAAGCAGTGCCCATAGGTATCATTATTCCTCCTCCGACTGCTCTTCTTCCAGCTTCTGAACCAGTACTTTGTCGATGCGGCTCTTATCCATATCCATTACTTCTATCTCATAATTATTCCATCTAAACTTCTCACCGGTGGCCGGTATCTTTTTCATCTTCTCAAGGATGAAGCCGGCAAGTGTGATGAAATCTCCCTCATCTTCTTCGGAAGATGCTATATCAAGACGTTGCAAGAACTCAACAAACGGTATCTGTGCATCTATAAGCATGCTGCCATCATCACGAACCGTTACATCATACTCAAACTCATTGGTTTCAGATATATCGCCTACTAAGGCATCGAAAATGTCATTAATCGTAACAATACCGGCTATAGAACCATATTCATCTACCACCAATGCCTGGTGAATGCGAGATTCTTTGAAACGCTCTAATACCTGGTAGGCCCGGTTGGATTCCGGTATGTAGAATGCAGGGCGTTTGAAACTTTCCAGCTGTTGCAGGGTTTCTTCAAAGTGTTCTGTCAACAAGTCTTTTGTATAGATGAACCCTAATATCGTATCAATATCATCTTTGCATATGGGGTATACATTATGCCTGTTGTTGATGATTTTGTCTTTGGTTATGCTGATGTCGTCATTTACATCTATCCATACTATTTCGTTACGGGGTGTCATTAGCGAGGTTATCTTACGTTCGCTAAGATTGAAAACATTATGGATAAGGTCTTTTTCCGTTTCATCTATCACACCGCCCTTCTGGCTTTCTGTTACTATTATCTTCAGTTCTTCTTCTGTATGCAGATCGTACTCGTGTATGGGTTGTATGCCCACCAGTTTTAATATTGTATTGGCGAATCCGTTAAGCAGCCATATAAAAGGACGGAACACAAAGTAAAATACACGTAATGGCAGTGCCACTACAAAAGTAGTAGGCGCAGGCTTGCGGATGGCAATAGATTTTGGTGCCAGTTCACCGAATACGATATGCAGGATGGTAATAGTAGCGAATGCTACAGGTACGGCTATCTGATGCGCAGTAGATTCGGTTATTTTTATATTTAGCTTAGCCATCAGCGCCAATATCATTTTGGTTACCACATCTTCGCCCACCCAGCCAAGGCCCAGCGACGCTAGTGTGATACCCAACTGGGTAGCAGCGAGATAACCATCGAGATTGTTGAGGATGTTACGGGCCACATTGGTGATCCTGGCAGAGCCTGGGCGTGATTCTACCTGCGAGGTACGCACCTTTACTATTGCAAATTCTGCCGCCACAAAAAACCCATTCAGCAACACCAAGAAAATGGTAATAAATATCTCAAGTGCCATTCAGCTTATTTTTCGCCTCTACAAATGTGAGAACTTTGAAATGATTTCTCAAAAATTACAACAATTATGTGTTAATCAGGTTAAATATTTGATTTGCAAGAAGTGTGGTATGTTTATTTATGCGTATTTGAGCCGTAATTATTAATTGGTTATTTTCACTACCAATGGCATTAGGAACATATACTATCATAATACTATTAAGCACGGTTGTTATCGTCAGCTATCTGTTCAGTCTGTTTAGCAAAAAGACCAATATTCCTTCTGTATTATTACTGATAGCTACCGGCATTGCGATAAAACAATTTAGCGCCCACCTGTGGTACAACGAGCCTGCAGTAAACAAGCTGGTAAAAATATTAGGTGCTGTAGGTATCATTATGATCATACTGGAAGCAGCGCTGGACCTGAAAATAACCCGGCAAAAAGTAAAGCTGATACGTGATTCGTTTTCGTCTGCCTTATTTATCTTCCTCTTCTCGGCATTGGGCATTGGCGTGCTGGTGATGCAATGGCTGGATGTGCCATTTGAAAATTCCTTTCTTTATGCTGTGCCAATGAGCATTATCAGCAGTGCCATCGTGATACCCAGTACCAGCCACCTACCGGAGGATAAAAAAGACTTTATCATATACGAGTCTTCATTTTCCGATATCATAGGCATACTGGTTTTCAACTACATGATTATGAAAAATATCCTGAGCCTGAAATCGGCCATGATATTTGGGGGCAATGTGTTACTGGCTGTTGTAATATCTATCCTTGCTACGGTACTCATGATATATATCCTTACCAAAAGCCGCATACATGTAAAATTCTTCCTGCTTTTTGCCGTGCTATCACTCATATATTCGCTTGGCGAAATGATACATCTGCCCTCCCTGCTTATAGTACTGGTGTTTGGCTTGGTGTTCAATAATACATCTCTTTTTACTTTCGGCCCCATGAAACGCTGGCTGGATCAGGAAAATATTGAAAGCACGCTGCTATTCATGCGCTCCATCACAGCAGAAACATCTTTCCTTATACGAACGTTCTTTTTTATTCTCTTTGGTTATAGCATCAACCTTCAGGTATTGATACTACCCGATGTGTGGCAGTTAGGTTCACTTATCATAGTGATATTATTATTTGCACGTTTCCTGTATCTGCGATTGATATTGAAAACCAACTTATTCCCTGAATTGTTCCTGATGCCGCGGGGGCTGGTAACGATACTGCTTTTCTACAGTATACCTATGGAAAAAAGCCTGGGTAGCTTTAATAGTGGTATCTTGTTCTTTGTAGTAGCCGTATCGAGCCTGCTCATGATGATAGGGTTACTGCTTTTTAAAGAAAACAAGGCGGAATACCATGACAAAAGCGAAGAGGTAATATGATGAATGTATGCAGATATATGTTGGGCTGCCTGCTGCTGTTGGCCTCCGCTTTTGCCCATGCACAAACGGTGCGTGATGTAGCGAAACTGGCCAATACCCCGCGCAAATACACCGACCTGCCGCCCGACGAGTATGAACTCTTTGCCGACCAGGGCGCACAAGAAGCCTTCGATAACACTTTTCGCAAAATGATGCCGCCTGATGTGGCTAAGCAATTGAAAGAAGTACCCGGGGAAAAGGATGGCATTTTGACGCTGTACTGCACACAATGCCCTATGCCTTACGCCCAACTGGACACGAATACACAGATAAAATTCAAACGAAACCTGCTGGGCTACTGGCGGGCGGTAAGTATGCGCAAGGTGCTATACAGCGACTCTGCTTCCTATCCTGGCGGTGAGTTTTACAGAGATGCCAGTGTGCTGAACGAAGAAGCAGAGGATGATATGATACTGAGTATTGATGAAAAAGCCTTCAGAGGCTATTATAAAGAACAGAGTGCAGACAAGTACCGAATCATTATAGATAGTAAATATGAGTTGCAGGGCAAACGTTACTTACTGTTATATAAAAACCTGAAACGTGCTGCAGAGGTTTCGCTGGTGGGTATAGATAAAGAAGGGCGGCTTATTATCAATTCGTATACGGCCATCCAGAAACGCATACCCAACAAATACATCGTGCATCAAACCATAGTGGAACAACTGGTGCTGGAAAAACTGAATGTGGAACAGTTGCGCTATGAAAAGGAGAAAAAGCCCATGCAAGGCAGCAGGCATACGGCACCTAATTAAACTTTCTTCCCTACACACTTCATCAGGCAATCCCAAAGGCGGTCGGCAGACTGGTCCCAGCTGAACTTCTTTACCTGCTCTTTCGATGCCTCTATCAGTTTTTTGCGAAGTGTTTCATCCTTATGCAACATTTCCATTTTGGCTGCTATATCCTGCACATCGGTAGGGTCTACCAGCAGGCCGGCATCGCCTGCCACTTCGGGCATAGCCGATGTATTGCTTACGATAGCCGGTACTTCACACTTCAGCGCCTCCAGTATGGGTATACCAAACCCTTCAAATAAAGATGGATATACTAAGGCATAAGCACCACCCATTACTTTCGATAATTCATCCACATGCATATAGCCCACCCATTTCACATCGTCTTTAAAAGGCATTTCCTCGCGCATCTCTACCACCTCTTCATACTTCCATGCGTAGCGGCCTACTATTACCAGTTTCATATTGCTGCGCTGGCGCTTTTTAAAAGCGATAAATGCCTTCAGCAGGTTCACAATATTTTTGCGCGGATGCAATGCCCCCGCAAATACAAAGTATTCGCAGCCATCGGCATATTTAGTTTTGGCGTCTTCGCGCTCCTGCCAGCTTAGCGGGCGATATTCGGCGTGTGCACCGTTATATACTACATCTATGTTATCTGCGTTAATACCGTAGTGCTTTACAATATCATCTTTTGAATAAGTAGATACCGTAGCAATGCGGGCGGCTTTGCTGGCAAAGCGTGGCGAGTAATGGCGCCAGTACATTTTATGGCTGCGCACAAAATGCTCCGGGTAGTGCTCAAAAGCCAGGTCGTGAATAACAAGGCAGGTAGGCACTTTGGTGCTGAGTGACATATAACCATCAGGCGATAAAAAGACATCAGCCTTGTATTTGCGCAGCATATAAGGTACACCCCATTCAAACCACATGTAAAATAATAACGGATGGCGGGCCTGCGGTGGAATGACCACGGGCGTAACATTGGGGGCAAATATGAAAGAAGGGTCGTACAGACGGTCGAAAAAGAAGATGAACTCGTGTTCGGGATGTTTGCGCACCATTCGTTCCAGTGTCTGATGCGTAAACCAACCTATGCCTTCCAGTTTTCCTTGTAACAGTAACCTTGTATTTACAGCAATGCGCATAGCTATGGCGACAAAAATATACTTTTACAACCAATACCCATCTTAAATAACGGGCATGCGC
Source organism: uncultured Bacteroidota bacterium (assembly GCA_946480675.1). Next base: position 5,318 of record CAMLKS010000042.1, on the reverse strand, counting down.
CGCTTTTTTGTAAAAAACCTGTTTTTTGTACTGGCAGTGAACCTGCTGGTGAAACCTATATGGGTTTTTATGATAGACCGGACGGTGCAAAACCGGGTAGGCTATGAAGCTTATGGTACTTACCAGCCTTTATTAAATATTTGTATCATATTCCAGATATTGCTCGATTTCGGGCTGAATAATTATAATACCAACCTGGTATCTCAAAACCCGGGAAGGATAAAAACGCTGTTCCCCGCCATGCTTACTACAAGGCTGGTGCTTACCATTGTTTACAGTGCGGTAGTATTAACAGCCGGTTTCATATCGGGCTACCGTGGGTGGGAGCTGACACTGTTATGTGGGGTACTGATGATACAGGCGCTAAGCTCGCTGGTATTATACCTGCGCAGCAATGTAGCAGCACTGCACCAATTTAAAATAGACGGCGTATTATCTGTTACCGACCGCCTGCTGATGATAGGGCTTTGCGGCTTCCTGCTTTTCAGCCCGCTCACGGCAAACGATTTCAGGATAGAATGGTTTGTAGCGGCACAGGTAGTATGCTACGGCCTAACAGCCATCATAGGCTTTGCAGCGCTGTACCGTATAGCACATGTGCGGCCTTCTCTATCGTTCGATGTATCGGAGATAAAAGCATTGGTAAAAAAGAGTATTCCTTATGCCTTGCTGGTGTTTTTAATGGGCATACATATGCGCTTTGATATGGTGCTGGTAGAAAGAATAGCCGGTAAAAATGAAGCCGGCATATATGCATCGGCCTACCGCCTGTTGGATGTCAGCAATATGTTCGGTTTATTGTTTGCGGGGATATTGCTCCCTTTGTTTGGCAAAATGCTGGTAGAAAAGCAGAATGTGCAATCTATCATCAAGCTGAGCGTGAACCTGCTGATGCCTTTTGCATTTACCTTATTGGTGGCAGCATTCTTTTTTGGTACAGAGATCATGCAGTTGCTATATAAAGATGCGGGCATATATGAAGGTGATGTGTTTGGTTGGCTGATGGCTACCTTCCCTGCCTTTTGCATCATGTATGTATATTCTACCCTGCTGACTGCAAATGGCGATATAGCGCTGATGAATAAAATATCCATAGCAGGCGTTACCATCAGCATAGGTTTGAACATGGTGCTGATACCGATGCACGGAGCGGTAGGTGCCGCTTATACTACCTGCATTACCCAAAGTATACTGGCGGTTTGTTACATCGTATTTTCAAGCAGGGAATTGCAGTTGCCGCGCAATACCAAATGGATAGCGGCTCATGCGGGTTTTTTAATCCTGTTGTTTGCAGTAGCTTTTGCTATAAAGTTGATGCCCGTTAATTGGATGGTACAGTTAGTCGCCTTCGGTATGATAAGTATTGCCGGTATGTTCGTTTTCCGCTTTATTTCGCCGGAAGGCTTGAAGCTTTTTACACAGAAAGGCTAACGGGCTTTGGGCTGGTTACTGGCATCAATCGTGCGGTGTATATCCAACTCCTTCGCCTCACGTTTTATAATAAATACTGCATTGCTATATGGCTCAATACCACCGCCTTTATTTAGCGCATATACTTTGGTAAACTCTGCACCGAAATACAATATGATGGCCGTATAATATACCCAAGAAAGTACAATGATGATAGATGCGGCTGCGCCATAAGTACTACCGATGGATGATGTGCCGAGGTAATAACCTATCAGGAATTTACCTATCAGGAACAGGAAACCTGTAAACCGCGCACCTACAAAGGCATCGTGCCAACGAATACGTGCATCGGGCAATACTTTATAAATAACAGCAAAAAGGAAGGATACCACCATGAAAAGGATGCCCAGGTTAATTATCTGGAAAAGAATGACCAGTTCGGAATTGAATAGTCGCTGAAGCCTATCGGTAAACAGGTCGGTAAGGGTATTGACGAACAGTGTAACTATCATGAGAAACCCGATACCTATTATCAATGAAAAAGAAAGCAGCCTGTTAGTAATAAATTTCAACCAACCCTTTTTAGGTTTGGCGCGGACAGACCAGATGTAATTAATAGAATCCTGTATGTCTGCAAACACACCGGTAGCACCGAATATGAGTATCACGGAACCAATGATACTATACCTGGCTGCAGTTTGCTGTTCCTGCATATTTCGGATGATGGTAAATACCTGTTCCGTACCATCTTTACCTACAAGGTTGCTTATCTGGTTATACAGCTCACCGGTAACTGCTTCTTTTTCGAAGAAAAGACCTGTAAGTGATATGATGACCAATAGTAGCGGACCAATGGCAAACACGGTATAGTATGCCAGTGATGCACTCAGTTTCACCACATTGTCTGCAGAAAATTCACTGAAGGCTTCTTTTAATAGTTTAAAATAGCTTTTTACAAAGGACATAGGATCAATTGTTTTTCTCTCAACAATCTATATATACTAAAACCTTGCCGTTACCCTATACGATGGCTTAGTTTTTATATATGATTGTTATTACTAACCATTTAAAACGAACGACTATGCCAGCTAAAAAAAGCGGAAGCCGCAAAAGTAAAGTAGAGAAGGTAATGCACGAGTATAAAGAAGGCGACCTGAAAAGCGGCGGTAGTGGCCGCAAGGTGAAAAGCCGTAAGCAGGCGATTGCCATAGCCTTGTCTGAAGCGCGTGAAGCAGGTGAAAAAGTGCCTAGTAAGAAAACCGCCCGTAAAAAAACGGCAGCAAAGAAAGCTGCACCTAAGAAGAAAAGCGCTGCTAAAAAAAGCACAGCCAAAAAAGCGGCGCCTAAAAAAGCTGCAGCTAAAAAGACAGCCCGTAAGAAAACGGCAGCAAAGAAAAGCGCCGCCCCTAAAAAGAGCAGCGCTAAAAAATCGGGCAGCCGTAAAACAGCCGCTCGTAAAAAATAATATTAGTATTGCGGCATTTCGGGCCTGGTACCCATAATGTCATCTATACGTTGCTTCACTTCCACCGTAAGCTTTGGAATTATATCCAGCGCTTTCAGGTTTTCTATCAGCTGGGCTTCTTTGGTAGCACCCAGTATGGCCGTGGTAACATTAGGATTGCTGATGCACCATGCTATAGACAGCGTTGCCAGGGAAGTGCCCAGGTCTGTTGCCAGTATGCCGAGGTTCCGTACACGCTGAAGTTTATCATCGCTGATGGTCTTGTCTTTCAGCCATTCAAAACCTTCCAGTGCCAGGCGTGAATCTGCAGGGATGCCATCATTATACTTACCTGTAAGCAGGCCTGAAGCCAACGGGCTCCAGATGGTAGTGCCCATGCCTATATTTTTGAAGATGGTGTAGTAATCTACCTCTACCTTCTGACGCTTAAAGAGATTGTACTCTGGTTGCTCTACAGCAGGCCCTATCAGTCGCAGCTCTCGAGCTATCATATGTGCCTCCATTATTTCGGCCGCGCTCCATTCACTGGTGCCCCAGTATAATATCTTACCTTGTTGTATCAGCGTATTCATTGTCCACACCACTTCTTCAATCGGCGTGTTCTTATCCGGGCGATGGCAGAAGAACAAATCAAGGTAGTCTAATTGGAAACGCTGCAGTGCTTCGTGACAGGCCTCTATAAGGTGCTTGCGGCTAAGGCCAGTTTGGTTAGGTTTATTATCAGGCCCGCGCCACCCAAAGAAAGCCTTGCTAGAAACGGTGTAGGAGGTACGGTCCCATTTCTTATTTTTCAGCACGCGGCCCATCATCAGTTCCGATTCGCCGCGGGAATATACTTCTGCATTGTCGAAAAAGTTGATGCCGTTATCGTAGGCAATGCCCATCAGCCTGTCTGATATGCCATCATCTATCTGCTTGGCAAACGTAACCCAAGAGCCATAAGATAATGTACTTAGTTGCAGTCCGGTTTTACCCATTCTTCTATATACCATAGTTCTGTTATTGTATCGGTTACAAAATTGTGTGTTTTATGAGCAAGCTTCGATAATACTTGTCTATAATAACAAAGGCGCTGTAAATAGCGCCTTTGTTTATAATTTATATCAGGTGTACTACTAATCCATCTCGCACCTTAGGTTCAAACCAAGTGCTTTTGGGCGGCATTACATTGCCACTGTCTGCTATGGCAAATAATTGTTGCAGGCTAACAGGGTAGCAAGAAAATGCTGCTGCCATATCGCCACTGTTCACTCTTTTTTCCAATTCGCTCAGTCCGCGGATGCCACCTACAAAATCTACACGTTTATCGGTACGTGGATCGTTAATGTTCAGCAGTTTCGACAGGATATTGTTTTGCAGAATGCTTACATCTAATACCCCTATAGGGTCTGTTGTGAATGTTCCGGGTTTCACTGTCAGCTTATACCAATTGCCGGAAAGGTACATACCAAACTCATGCGGCTGCGCAGGTTTTATCGCTTCTTTTACCGGTGTAGACACTTCAAAATCTTTTTTCAATGCGTCAAGAAACGCTGCAGCACTCATACCGTTCAGGTCTTTTACTACGCGGTTGTAGTCCATTATCTTAAGCTGGCTTTCGGGAAAGATGCAGGTAATAAAATAATTGAATGATTCTTCACCGGTAATATTCAGGCCATTTTCATTCATCTCTTCGGCTACCCGTGCTGCCGATGCAGCGCGGTGATGACCATCGGCTATGTATGTAGCCGGCACTTGCTGGTCGAATATCTGCGTAATGGTAGAAACTTTAGGATAATCGTTTACCACCCATACGGTATGGCGGATGCCATCATCAGCCGTGAAATCATATTCAGGCTGATGACTTGCTTTCCAGTCTTCTATTATTTTATTGATGTCTTCATTATCATTGTATGCCAGGAACACGATACCGGTTTGTGCACGTGTGTTCTTGATGTGATTAATCCGGTCCAGTTCTTTTTCAGGACGTGTAAACTCATGCTTCTTTATAATGCCTTTGTTGTAGTCCTCTATTGAAGACCCACAAACCAATCCTGTTTGAGAACGGCCATCCATTACCAACTGATAGATGTAATAGCAAGGCTCTTCATCCTGGAACATGACTTTATCGTCTACCAGAGCGTCCAGGTTTTCTTTAGCTTTTTCATATACCTGCAGGCTGTGTACATCTATACCTGCGGGCAGGTCTATTTCAGAACGGGTAACATGATAAAAATGATATGGATTGCTTTTGAATGCACGCGCTTCTTCCACACTTACTACATCGTAAGGCAGGGTGGCTACCTTATCTGCTAATTCTTTTTTAGGTCTTAATCCTTTAAAAGGGGTAATCTTTGCCATTTAGTATGTTGGTTTATGTTTATCGTTATGAATGTTGCTTTTCAAATGCCTGCATCGTAGCTACCAGTTGTTTCACATCGTCAAGAGATACGGAATTGTAAAG
>CAMLKS010000041.1 GCA_946480675.1 uncultured Bacteroidota bacterium | reverse complement strand
GCTACTGCGAGTGGGTCGACGACGCGCCCAAGAGCCAGCAGCAGCGTCAGCGATGTCAGGTAGCCCAGCGATTTCGTACCATCAAACTGCGACAGTGCAAATACACCAAAGCCCGCAACTAATATCAGTGAAGTGTAGATAATGCTAAGCCCCGTATCAGGTATGGTGCGTTTTACCGTCATGGCAATATCATCGTCATTGCGTACCAGTTCCTGTTTAGAGTTGACCAGGAAGCGGATGGTAACATCTATGGTAATACCCAATGCCACGCTGAATACCAGCACTGTAGATGGCTTGATGGGGATGCCCGCCCAGCCCATGATGCCTGCTGTTATCAGCAGCGGCACTATATTGATGACCACTGATATCAGCAGTATCCTCCACGAGCGGAACAGGAATATCATACAGCCGAATATCATAAGGAACGCCAGTATCAGGCTATCGCGCAGGCTGTTGATGATAAACTTGCTACCCTCCAGGAATACGACGCTGGTACCGGTAAAGGTGACTTCATATTTGGTAGTATCAAACAGTTCCAGCGTTTTAGGTTTGATGCTGTCCAGCAATATGGGCAGCCTTACAGAGCCTACATCGGCCATGTTCACACTCAGCCGGGTTTTGCTGCGGGTGCTGTCCATAAAGGCCGTTATCAGCTTGTTGAACATACTGTTCTTATCGCCCTTGCCGCGCAGGTAAGGCTGTATAAAGGCACCGTCAAACATATTGGGTACACCATAGTTGGTACTATCGCCATCGTAGTAGGCTTGCCTTGCAAACTTCACACCTTCTACTATCGAAAGGGAATGCCCAATCTCCGGGAACTGTGACAGGTAGCTGTTCAGCTCATCCATTTTTTGCAGCACGGGCAGGCTCACTGCGCCATTCTTTTTCTTCGTGTCTATCACTATCTCCAGCGGCATCACCCCTTTAAAGTTGCGCTCAAAAAACAGCAGGTCCTGGTACACTTTGTCTTCCTTCGGCAGGTCATCTACAATGTGGCCTACGGTATTCAGGCGCATCATACCCATTACCGATACCGCACATGCTACAATGGTAATGGCATATATCCATACCCTGTGGCCAAACACCCAGTTGGTAATCGTATCCAGCAGGCGGTTCATCCAGCCGCTTTCCAGGTAGCTGGTGTGGCGGCCTTTCGGTGCGGGCAGGAAGCTGAACAGTGCCGGAATGAAGATGAGCGATATCACGAATATCACCATGATATTGATACCCGCCACCAAACCAAACTCTTTCAATATGGCACTCTTGGTAAAGAAGAATACACCGAAACCTATAGCCGCCGTCAGGTTGGTAAACAGGGTTACGATACCCATCCTGTCTACCATGCGCAGCAGGGCTTTGGCCTTATTGCCATGTATATTATACTCCGAGTGGTATTTGTTGAGCAGGTACACGCAGTTGGGTATGCCTATCACTACTATCAGTGGTGGTATCAGCGCTACCAGCAGTGTTATTTTATAGCCCAGCAGCACTACTGTGGCCAGAGACCATACTACACCCACCGCTACCACCAGCATAGATGCTACCACTGCTATGAAAGAGCGGAAGAACAGTGCCAGGATAACCGCCGTGAGTATGAAGGACAAGGCAAGAAAAAATTTCATTTCGCTCTGTACCTGTCCTGCCATCATGGTACGTATCAGCGGCAGGCCGGAATAGTGCATTTCTACCCGGTGCTTTTTTCCAAAAGCATCGCTAATAGCCAGTATCTCGTTCACCACACCCGCGCGGTTCTTCGAGTTCAGCACTTCTTTGTTGATGCGCAGGGCCATCAGGTATGCCTTGCTTTCGGGGTTGTAAAGAAAGCCTTTATAAAAGGGCAGGTTATAAAAAGCATTTTTAATGCTATCGGTATGGTGTAGTGTTTCGGGGGTTACCAGTTTCACTACTTGCAGCTGCCCGGTAGCCGTATCTTTTACCAGGTTGATGGCTGTAGGAATGCTTAAAACATTCTCTACCGCTTTTACTTTTTCCAGCTGGTGCACCAGTTCTGTATAGTCCTTAAAAAAGGCGGCATCGAAAAAATAATCGGTCTGCACGCCTATCACCATCATATTGCCATCTTCGCCAAATTGCTTGCGGAACGCCTGGTAGTCTTTATACTTCGGGTTATCGGTAGGGATGGCATTGGTAAACTCGTAGCTCAGCTCCACCTTCGATGCGTAATAACCCATCACTGCTGTGCTCAGCAACAGTACGATCAACAATACTACCCGGAACTTAATAATAAATGCTGCTATGCGATGCCACATTGGCTAATAGATTTGATATAAATGTGGGCGCAAAAGTAGCGAAATATGAGGACTTGCCTTATTAAGCTATGCTTATATGATAGCCAATTTATTTCTTTAACGGATAGTAAGTAATCCCATTAGGATAGCCCCCGACAGGTACCGCCCCGGTATTTTCAGCCTGCACCTCTTCGCTATTGAAGTAAACATGTTCTATCACCACCTTATCCCTGTCGCAAGGGGCACCTGATGACGGCATTACATATCCGTCAAATCGTATAGTGTCTATATCGCCATCTTTATGATGCAGGTATACAGTGCGGCAATTGCTGTTGGTAGTAGGTGGCTCATACATCCAGTTAAAATAAAATGACATTTTACCTGCTGAGTCCTTATTATAAGAGAACGCGCTGGCATTCAACCTGTAATCGTTGCAGCTTTCTTTAGCTACAGGTATATTGGCGGCTGTAAAGTCCTGGTATTTTTCCAGCACATCAGCCCCCGTATTTTTATCTACCAGCCTGAAGTTGGGCGATTGTGGCGGTGCTGGCAGGCACTCGGTATCCGTTATCCTTTCTTTATTACAGGCCGCAAGCAGTACCGCAACTGCGGCTATCGGGAGTATAGATTTCAAATGGCTCATATGTTTTACCCTATATATCAGTCAGGTAACAAATAGTATGCCTAATCCACTATTATAAACTTATCGGCATCATTCAGGAAGGGCACGTGCCGGCGTGTACTGGTAAGATGTTCCTTATCCAGCGTTATGGTATGCACTGCTTCTGTATCACTGTGTTGCCATAGCACCTCGCCCAGCGGGCCGAAGGCGCTGCTATCTCCACTGTATTTCAGGTCTTTGGCATCGGTGCCCACACGGTTCACACCTACCACATAGCTCATATTTTCTATAGCCCTTGCCTGCAGCAGGGTTTTCCATGCCAGGCTACGGCGTTCGGGCCAGTTGGCCACATATATCAGCACGTCATAGTCATCATTGGCATTGCGTGCCCATACGGGAAAGCGCAGGTCATAGCACACCATCAGGCATATCCGGAAACCCTTTACGCTGCATATCAGCCGCTTATTGCCACTCGTAAAATGCTGGTCCTCGTCGCCATAGGCAAAAAGATGTCGTTTATCATACGTACCGATATTGCCATCGGGCTGCACCCACAGCATGCGGTTATAATATTTACCTCCTTCTTCTATAATGGCGCTGCCTGCCAGTATGCAGCGGTGTTGTTTGCATATGTCTTTCATCCACTGCACAGTAGGGCCTTCCATGGTTTCGGCCATGGTGGCTGTATTCATGGTAAAGCCCGTGGCAAACATCTCCGGCAGCACTACTACTTCTTTCTTCCCGGCTATACCGGCTATCATCTGTTCATACTTCCGCAGGTTGGCCTGTTTGTCTTCCCAGTGTATATCTGCCTGCACCAGTGTAATGTTGAGCGATGTATGTGCCATCTTTATCCTAAAGGGAATTTAGATTTTTTGAATATTTTTGTTGCTAATGTAACTCTAATACAAAGGTCATGAGAAAATTAATATTCCTGTCATTCATTTTTGCGCCTGCCTTCAGCTTTGCCGGCGACAAAAATTCCCTTTCCGGCAATTGGAAAGAGGTATCGCGCAAAAAAGTAAACAACGACGCGATACCATTTACCGATAGCATCCGTTTCGAGTTTTTGACGGGCAATGAATACATCTGGCAAAAAGCAGGGGGCTTTATTTACAAAGGCACCTACAAAATAGAAGGCAATGCGCTGGATATTGGTATGCGTGCCTTCACCATTGTAGAGCGCAAGCCCAATAAACTGGTATTGAAAGATGAGGCAGGCATTTACGAATTCGTATCGTACAAGCCGGCACCTAATACACCTGCTGCGAAACGCCAGGAAGTATATGCACCGGTAAACAGCATACAGCAGATGGTGGGCCACTGGTCGGTTTACAAACGCACGAGCGATCATAAAACAGAACAGATAGATTATACCCGCCAGCTGAAAATGGTAGATATATACGACAAGCAGCAGGATGGTAAATGGGGTACCTTTCATGCCCAGCGCGATGCTGATGGCGCACCATCTTGGTACATCGAAAACTATGCTAACCAAACCATCTATTGCGATGGTAAGGACAAGCGCCAGTTCAAAGTGATAAAATGCGAGAACAATGAATTGATACTAAGCGAAGCGGGTGTTACCTATTACTTCAAGCAGTTCAAATAAGATAACATACAAAAAGAAATCCCCGCAATCGCGGGGATTTCTTTATTTCAATCTCACCATGTAATACTTCATCACCGCCCTATCTCTTGTCTTGGGGTTTAAGAACTCTGGTGTCAGCTCACTGGCTTTAAAATAGTCGCCCTGCTGCACGATGTCATAATTGTATTTGCCATCTATTGCTGCTATACCTTCGAGTGATGTAATAAGATACTTACCGGGTACAAAGGCAGTAGAATCGCCCGGTATCTGCCGATTGGCGTAGTAGTGTATGGAATTCATCGGGTGTGTGAAACGGTAGAAGATCACATCCTTACCATTGATGTTATGTTCACGTATATACTTTCCCGTTACTGTACCCAGTTGGTACTTCAATAGCTGGTAATAAAAATGGTGGGTGATAAATATATTGGCCAGCATAATGGCCGCCGCGCTTACCCAAAACATTTTCGCATTTACTTTTTTATGTAGTGCTACAACCAGCCACACACCAAATGCCGCTACCCACAGCGCTATGCCGGTAATCCCTGCTGGGAATACGAGAACAAGCGTCAGCAAAGCGGTTACCATCACCAGCACCGATACCACCCACTGAAAAGGCTTCATTACTTTATGCAGCCCTGCATATTTACCATCGGCCATATCGGCTATCAGCTTGGCTACCATAATGGCCGCCAGCGGAAACACAACGAATATATAGTGAGGCAATTGGTATTTGGAAGAACCCAGTGCTACATAAGCCAGTACAAAGCCGCCTGTTGTAATAAACTCTTGCCCCGGCTCCAGTTTAAATTTTTGCTTGACCACCTGCACAAGCCGCATTACCAATGCTGGCACAAACAGAAACATCCACGGAAGGAAGGCCCAGAACATACCTACGAACAGGAACTCGAAAGGTGCACCGTTATCCCAGGGGCTTTCACCCGTTATCCGCCCAAAGCTCTGCGACCAGTAGAAGAAACGCAGGCCGCTCACACCTGTCAGTCCATTCACGGTCTTTTCAGGGTGCATATCAAACTGCTGGTACAGTCCGATGCTCATTGGTACCAGGAATAGTGCTATCAGCAATACATCTACCAAATGGTAGGGATTGAATATCTTTTTCCATTCACGCTTCAGCACCCAGTCGCTGCCAAAGCAAAACACGGGTACCAGCAATGCTATCGGCCCTTTGGTCATCATACCCGCTGCTATGGCTGCCGTACCACCCAGCACATAATACCACCGCCTTTTAATGTCACATTCCTTAATCATCCACAACGATGTGATCACACAGCTCATCAGTATCGTATCCGTACGCACATCGTTCGTCATCAGGAACATGCCCTGGCAGGTACCTAATATCAGCGCAGCCATGCGCGCGGTCTTATCATCATACAGCAGGCGGGCAAGGCGGTATACGGCATATAAGGCCCACAGTGCAAATAGCACGGATGGAAACTTATAAGCGAAATTGTTGACGCCAAAAGCTTTGATGCTTAGTGCCGTTACCCAAAACAGAAAGGGGGGCTTATCTAAGTAGTCGTGCCCGCGATCGTACAGTTGCAGGTAGCTGCCGCTTTCGGCCATCTCGCGGCTTATTTCAGCATATTGTGTAGCATCAATATCCATCATATCTACCCTGAAGGCAGACAGGTGCAATATGGCCAGCAGTATAAAAACCCAGTTCGGAATCTTTGGCATGAGTGTCGTTTTCGCAATCGCAAAATTAATCGCAATTTTAACGAATGTTGCACCTGCGTTATTATCCGTTCGATCTGGCTTTTGAATATCCGTTTACCATAGCTAAGGGCACCAAAACACACCAGCCTGTTTTAGTGGTTTCTTTGGGGTTAGGACAGCTACGCGGGCATGGCGAGGCACCGGCTATTCACTATTATAATGTTTCGGTGCCCGATATGATAGCTACCCTGGAGGAAAAGAAAAATATGATAGAACGCTATGCCCTTACCGATCCGCAGCGGTTCTGGCATTTCCTGCACCATCTGATACCGGGGCAAAACTTTCTGATAGCAGCGCTTGACATAGCAGGATGGGATTTATTCGCGCAAATGCGCCGTATGCCGCTGTATCGCATCCTGGGTATCAACTGGCGCCCACCTGTCAGCGATTATACTTTGGGTAGCGATGTGGCCGAAGTGATGATAGAAAAAATGAAAGCACACCCATCGCCCGTATACAAAGTAAAATTCACTAAGTCGACTGATATAGACCTACTGCGTGCTTTAAGGCTGCATACCTCTGCACCCTTCCGTATAGATGCCAATGAAAGCCTGTCGTTCGATGATATAAAAGCATTGCTGCCCGAACTGCAATCTTTAGGGGTAGATATGATAGAACAACCGCTGCCTAAAACGGACTGGGAAGCGATGAAAGAACTGAAAGGCATTAGCCCTATACAGCTCTTTGCCGATGAAAGCTGCGTGGAAGAGGAAGATGTAGCCCTTTGTGCCGATAGCTTTCACGGCATTAATATAAAGCTGACCAAATGCGGCGGCATCACACCCGCCCTGCGCATGATACAGGATGCCCGCAAGCTTGGACTGAAAGTAATGCTGGGCACCATGAATGAAAGCACGATAGGCTCGGCCGCACTGGCACATATAGCACCTGTGGTAGATGCACTGGATGCCGATGGTCCGCTGCTGCTAAAAGAAGATGTGGCGGATGGCCTGCGCTATGATAACGGCACCATACAGATAAGCGGTGCACCCGGCTTGGGTATCCGTTTCCGTGGTGAAAAATTTACAACTAAGTAATTCCTGCACTTCGGTTTATCTTTGCCACCCATGCAATTGCTACAAAACGTTTCGCTCAAGCCTTACAATACTTTTGGTATCGATACACCTGCTGCGCATTTCATCGAAGTGTCGTCGGTAGATATGCTGCCTGCCGTTACAGATGCTACTGCGGGTATGCACAGGCGGGTATTGGGTGGCGGCAGCAATGTATTGCTGACACAACCGGTAACGGGTGCAGTGATATACAATAGCATCAAAGGCATCCGTAAGGAAAGGGAAGACGATGAGCATGTATGGCTAACGGTAAATGCGGGCGAGGTATGGCACAGCTTTGTGATGTATGCCATAGCCAATGGCTGGGCAGGCGTAGAAAACCTGGCATTGATACCCGGCACGGTAGGTGCTGCACCTATACAAAACATAGGTGCCTATGGAGTAGAAGCCAAAGAAACTATTGAAAGCGTAACGGCATGGCATTGGGAAGACAAATGCTTTTATACCTATTCCAATTTTGAATGTACCTTCGGCTATCGCGATAGCATCTTCAAACATCAGTTAAAGGATAAAGTATTTATTACTTCGGTAACATTTAAGCTCAATAAAAAGCCTTCGTTCAATACCACTTACGGCGCTATAGAGCAGGAATTGCAAAAGATGGGCGTAACGGAGCTATCCATCAAAGCGATAGCCGATGCAGTCATTGCCATCCGCACCAGCAAACTGCCCGACCCTAAACAGATAGGCAATGCAGGTAGTTTCTTTAAGAATCCTACCATACCTATTGCACAGTTCAATAACCTAAAGCAGCAGCACCCCAACATACCATCTTACCCCGTAGATGCACAAAATATAAAAGTACCTGCAGGCTGGCTCATAGAGCAGTGCGGCTGGAAAGGCCATCGCCGTGGCGATACCGGCGTACATGAAAAGCAGGCATTGGTGTTGGTAAACTATGGCCATGCCATAGGCAGCGAAGTATGGCAACTATCAGGCGATATATTGCAGTCGGTAGCAGATAAATTCGGTATTGTGCTGGAGCGCGAAGTGCAGGTGTGGTAGCTATATCAATGGCATTTTTATAAAGAAGGTCGTTCCTTTTCCTTTCATTGTTTCAAACCATATCTGTCCTTTCCAGAACTCTATGATCTTTTTGGTCATGGCAAGGCCCAGGCCCGTACCCGATGTTTTGGTTGTAAAGTAAGGCTGGAATATTTTATCTATCACATCTGCATCTATCCCCGACCCATTATCTGCAAAGGCTACAATCACACTCTTATGTTCTTTGGTAATGCTTACAGTGATATGTCCTGCCACACCTTCGGGTATCGCCTGCACGGCATTTTGCAGCAGGTTGGTATATACGCGCAGCAGTTGGTTGCGGTCTGCATTTATCACCATGGGTTCGGCATATTTGCTTACCTCTACTTTCACATTCTCATCGTTCAGATATAGCTCTGTAGCGGCTGCTACCAGTTCGTTTACATCTATATTTTCCGGCCGTGCTTCCGGCATCTTCGCAAAGTTGGAAAACTCAGATGCGATATACGACAGGTTATCTATCTGCTCTATCAGCGAGTCAGATACTTTTATGGTAAGCTCCCTCAGGTTTGGATAATTGTTCTTCAAGGCCTGCTGCAGGTATTGAATGTTCAGCTTCATTGGTGTCAGCGGGTTCTTTATTTCATGCGCCACTTGTTTGGCCATTTCACGCCATGCACCTTCGCGCTCGCTTTGCGCCAGCATAATGGCATTCTCTTCCACCTTCTTCACCATCTTGTTATACTCCTGCACCAGCAGCCCTATCTCGTCATCATATGGCCATTCTATCGGCTCGTTTGCTGTCAGACTCAGTTTCTCAAAGCGTTCTATCACCACGTTGAAGCTGCGTGTTATCCAGCGTGTTATCAGTACGGTTATCAGCCCCGATAACAGGAAGATAAAGGCATACAGGTTTATCAATGCCACCAGGATATTCGATATCTGGTAGCTCAGTTCTTTCTGCGATGAGAAGTAAGGTACATTGATATACCCCAGCGCATTACCGGCTTCATCGCGTATAGGTATGTAGCACGATAGGTAGCTCAGCCTGCCTATCGTTTCTTCCTGCATCAGCAGCGATGTATTCTTTACCGATAGCTCGTAATACGCATCCTGCCGCATAATACGCGCCAGCAATGCACGGTCGTAGATATTATCCTGCGATGTTACGTTCAGTATACCACTGGCGTTGAAGACATTGATGTCTATCTTCTGCGCATTGGCCAGGTTGGTAATGTAATACTTAAAGTCGGCCGTATTGGTTGCCTTATTAAAGGCTATAGGTGTAGAAAAAGCATTCTGCCGGTTCAGGTATTGCATCACAGAGCGTTCGGCTACTTGCATCACCACCAGTAGCTTCTTGCGTGTGTTCTGCTCATACTGTACGGTAAAATATACAATGGTCACCATGCCTATGATAAGGAAGGAGACTAATACGATCCCCAGCATCGAAAAGTGTATGCGCCTGCGCAGGGTAAAGCCTACAATGCGCCCGCGGTGCTTCGGCTTTGCCAGGTAGGATAGTGTAGACCTGTACAATAGGATGAGTATCACCACCACCACTTGTATGCCGAAAAGATAAGAGAACAGCGTTATAGATTCCAGCCAGGTGTGTTGTATATGCACCACCACCACTGTTTTCGATTTATCGTATCGATACCACAGTTGCGATGCGCCGTCTACATCATAATAAGTATACTGCTTCGGCTGGTTTTTATTGATGAATATGGGGAATGCATAATCATTGGTTTGTGTCAGCAGCTTTTTATTGGCATAGATGGCATATGAATATTCGGCCGTGTTCTGGCTGCCGCGTACATTGCCCGGCTGCAATAGCTCCGGGTACACCGTTTCCCCGGTCGACTCTTTTACCGCAAGATCTATGAATACATACCCCAGCTTATGGGTATTATCATTATCCCTGTACACGGGTATCTGTGCCAGGTAATAGTGCCCGTCCTGCGCATATTCTTTATAGTAAAGCGTACTGTCAGATGTTGGTATCGCCGAACGCATTTGCTTTACAAGTGCCAGGTAGCTCGATGTATCACCATTATACAGGCTTCTGCCTGCCGCATCAAACAGGTATATGCGCGATTGGTATTTGTTCAGTTGCCCGCCCAGGTACAGCACTTCAAAACGCTCATTAATGCTGCGCCTGCTGTCTTTATCCGGTGCCTGCATAAAGCTTTTAATAGCCCTGTCCCCACTGATGCTTTGCGATACATTCCGGAACGATACATCTTCCATCAGGTAGTCGCGCTGCTGTATGATCTCTTCTGCAAAGCGTTCGCGTATGTTGCGCTCTTTTATATTGTTAAAGTATTGCAGGATGGCGGTACAAAAGGCACATACAAAGAAGGCCCAGAACAGCATGTGTGGTGCCAGTATATCATTGGTATAAGCCAGTCGCTTCACATCCAGCAGCATTATAAATACCACCAGCCATAGCAGCAGGTAGTAAGAAAGGTTGCCCGTACGGGTCGTATCGCTGAGCGTTATCAGTATGATACCTACTGTCACCAGTAGTGCATACTTCATCCACCGCTGCGGCACCACCGCGCTCAGTTGCGTATTCAGCAGGTATATTACCAGGCAGCAGCTTAGCGTGATGATGCCTATGGTAAACAATCCATAAATAGTGTATTTGTTGATGGTATAGAAATGGATAACATCGAAGGAGATGTTGGAATCTAACACCAAACTGCTGATAACATTAATGAACCCGAAAGAGCAAATGAGTATAGCAATACTGATACCCACAGCCAGTACATTACGCAGCCACTTGGGCAGCTTGTCATATATCGGTTTAGTGAAGGGAATATTGCCCAGCAGGAAGGCGATGATCCACAACAGGCACAGGGCGTTTAACAGCAGGTCGCCTAATGATTTTAAGAACGCGCTGCTGGCATACAGCCGGGAATCAAATACCGGCATGCTTTCCAGGTTGAATGGGAGCCCCGTAGTATATGAAATCAAACGAAGCCCCACTACTATGGCTATGGTCATGGCCAGGCCCAGTATATGCGACCGCCTGCGCGATAGCCCAATGCTGATGAGTTGCAACCATATTATAGAACTGAGCATAGCCGCCAGCATCAACCCCAGCATTGGCGCATCAGGCATCCATACAGATAGGTCAGCACTGTTGAATTTCAGGTAGAAAACATCTGCACCGTTCACATCTTTTACGGCATAGCCGCCTTTCACAGGGTTGGATAGTATCCGCGTGCTCATCGGTATATGGTTCCCCGCTTCAAAATGTGATACCAGGTATTTATTCTCGAATGGGAAATTCTTTACAACCGGAAAGAGAATGGTCAGCATCATGTTCTTGTCTTTCCCTTCAGGTATG
>CAMLKS010000040.1 GCA_946480675.1 uncultured Bacteroidota bacterium | reverse complement strand
ATTTTACAATGACAATAAAGAATGGGAAGGAGTAATTGATAGTGTGACAATGGCGGGTGACCTGCAGGTATTGTTAGCCGGTGGTGAAAGGATTAGCTACCAACACGGTGCGGCAAACTGGAAATGGGAATAGATTAATTTTAGATTAGCTTTAAGGCCAATGGCGGAAACCTATCAAAAGAAATATATCTCATGGATGCATGCTGCTATGATTGTAGTAGCAGTACTGTTGGCATATTTCAAAATATTTGATGCCGGGTTTATCAGTTGGGATGATGCAGACTACGTAGCGAATAACAAGGATATACAGAATTTTTCCGTCGACAACCTATCGCGTTGGTTCTCTTCGTTTTATATAGGTAACTATCATCCGCTCACTATGTTGAGCTATGCGATAGACCATATGTTTTGGGGTGCTGCACCAGGCGGTTACCATATTACAAACATCCTGTTACACGTAGCTAATGCTTTATTGCTGTACGCTTTTGCAAAAAGTGCACAAGCAAATATATGGGTTGCATTCTTTGTAGCCATTCTATTTGCTATACATCCGGTGCAGACAGAAAGTGTATCGTGGGTGGCAGAAAGGAAGAACGTGCTATATGGCTTTTTCTTTTTGAGCAGCCTGTGGCTATACACCCGTTATGTGGCAGAAGAGCGCATAGGCTATTTGCTACTGGTGATAATAGCCGGTATCGCCGCTATGCTATCGAAAGCAGTTGCAGTAACATTGCCATTCACTTTAATAGCGGTAGATATATGGTTGCACAGGCCATTGCGCAAAGCCAAAGTGTGGCTGGAAAAGCTACCTTTATTGGTAGCCGCTGTGGTGCTGGGCCTTGTGGCCATCAGCGCCCAAAAGTCGGGCGCTTTCCTGGCGCACCACGATACCACCGCATGGAATGCCATTGTATATGCGGGCTATGCATATGTACAATATATCATTCATTTATTAGTACCGGTAAAGCTATCGGTGCTGTATCCTTACCCTGCGTCGCCGGGAGCTATTCATTACCTATTCCTGTTACTGGCGCTGGGTATTGTAACAACCGGTGTGATAGCTTATAAACGAAAATGGTATGTGCTGAGCGGTGGTATATGGCTCTACACCGTGAATATTGCCATAGTGCTGCAATTCGTGCAGTTTGGCGAGGTGCTGATGGCCGACAGGTATCTGTATATAGCTTGCATTGGTGTATGGGTTCCACTTACTTACCTGTTGTTTGATGTATTGGCGAAAAGAGGTAAACAGGTTATTGCCATAGCATTGGCGGCCATAATATCTGTTCTCTTTCTGTTCACTACTTTCAACCGAAATTCAATATGGCAGTCGGAACTGCAATTTTGGGAGGCTATCGTAGAAACGCATCCGCAATCGGCAGTAGCGCAAAACAGCCTGGGTGGTGTATATATGATGCAGGGCAGGTATAATGAAGCATTGAAATATATAGATGAGGCTATAAAGCTGGACGGCAATAATTATAAGGCATGGTATAACAAAGGTGTGCTGCACCTGCGCAAAGGTGAATTGAGCGAAGCGGAAGCAGCATTGAATAGGAGTGTAAACATTAATCAATACACAAAGGCGTTATTTTCAAGAGCATTATTATACCAGCAGGCTGGCCAGCCATTGCTTGCGCTGAATGATATTGAAATAGTATTGCAACAGGAGCCGTATAATGCCCGCGCCCATTTCATAAAAGGAAACTGCCTGGAGCAGACAGGTAGCCCGGAAACGGCAATAAGCAGCTATAACAAAGCAGTAGAATATGGCAATAATGAGCCATTATTTTATTTGCGCCGCGGCATTTTAAAAATACAGCTGGGTGACTATCGCGGGGCCATACACGATTGCAGCCTGGTGATAGAACGCAATCCGCAAAATGCGGAAGCGTGGTATTGGCGCGGTATTGCGAAGCACGAAGCCAGGCAAATGCCTTGCCACGACCTGAACCGTGCCCGCAATCTTGGCTACCAGCCTGCACAGGAAGCGCTTATGAAATACTGCAACAAAGACCAGTAATGCAATCTCGCCAGCACATATTGACAGGTATTGCCATATTGTTTCACCTGATAGGACTGCTGGGCATTGCCGTTTTCAAAAGTGAACTCATCAGTCTCACTACACCTTTTCATCTTTTGCTCATGTTTGGGTTATTGATGTTTTCTTATGATTCCAACAGAGGGGTATTCATCAAATGGGCTATAGTTGCCTATTTATGCGGCTTTTGGGCCGAATGGGTGGGTGTGCATACCGGGTGGCTTTTCGGGAGTTATAGTTATGGTAATGTATTAGGCATTAAATGGCTGGAAATACCTTTAATAATCGGGGTAAACTGGATAGTAGTGGTAGCAGGGGCAATAGGGATAGCCGCCCGAATAACAAAACACACATGGTGGATGCCAGTATGCGCCGCTACGATAGCAACTGCCTACGATTGGCTGCTGGAACCTGTAGCTATCAGGCTGGAATACTGGCAATGGGCAGGCAATGAGGTGCCAACGTATAATTATATAAGCTGGTGGCTGGTAAGCCTGCTGCCGGCAATACTCTGGCAAAAAATGGAACTGAAACCGAACCAATTCAGTTTAAATTTGTTGGTAGTGCAGGCATTATTTTTCATTGCATTGAGGATACTGTTATGATATGGATTTTCTACATACTGATAGCGCTGACTACATTCCTTTTTATGGAATTTGTGGCCTGGGTGACGCATAAGTATGTGATGCATGGCGTGCTGTGGTATCTGCACGAAGACCATCACGATGGCGGCTATCATCCGTTTCAAAAGAATGATGCATTTTTCCTCATCTTTGCCATACCCTGCTGGTTGTGTATTATGTTCGGCCTGATGAATGCATGGGGATGGATGGTGTCTATAGGTGCAGGCATCTTTATGTATGGCTGGTGTTATTTCCTGGTGCACGATGTTATTATACATCAACGCTTCAAATGGTTTACTCGCAGCAATAACCACTACATCAAAGTGATACGCTGGGCGCACAAAATGCATCATAAAAATAGAGTGAAAGAAGGTGGCGAGTCCTTTGGGCTGCTGATTGTGCCCGCTAAGTATTGGGATAAGGTGCGCAAGGATGAGGCGATGGTAGCATTAGATAAAAAGGCAAAAACAGCCTGAAGATGAACAGTCGTTATACCTACCTGCTTATCGATTTTCTTACGATCATTTTTCCCTTATTATTAAGCTTTGATAAGAAGGTGGCTTTCTACAGGCAATGGCGCTACCTGTGGATAGGCCTCGTAGTTACAGGGTTATTTTTTATAGCATGGGATGCGCTTTTTGCATATCAGGGTGTGTGGTCATTTAATGATGCATATATACTTGGGACAAAGTTTTGTGGATTGCCTATCGAAGAGTGGTTGTTCTTCCTGGCTGTACCGTATAGCTGCACGTTTATCTATGAATGCCTGCTGGCTTACTTTCCCTTCAGGCAGCGGAAGGATTGGGGGTGGCAATTAATGTTGCCATTGGGTGTGCTGCTGATACTGACGGGCTTCCTGTTTAGCTACAAAGCCTACACATTTACTACTTTTTCTTTTTGCGGTTTTGCTATGTTGTTGCTGCACACATTCCGACTTAGATTTCCTTCATTTAATGCAGCAGCATTCTTTACCTGCTATGCTATCAGTATTATACCTTTCTTTATAGTAAATGGTTTTCTTACAGCGCTGCCGGTAGTGCAATATGATGATGCAGAAAACCTGGGCATCCGTATGTATACTATCCCTTTTGAAGATACTTTTTATGGTATGCTATTGATGCTGGGGAATGTATTGGGTATGGAATGGGTGAGGGGTAGACGTATCAATACATCGCAGCCCAGTTCTTAAGCAATTGTAATCCCTCTTTTGTTCCAATAGATTCGGGATGGAACTGTATACCGATGCATGGATATGTATCGTGCGCCAATGCCATGATGCTGCCATCTTCCGCATGTGCCAGTGCCTGCAGACTGGTGTTCTTAAAGCCATCTACTGCCAGCGAATGGTAGCGCATTACCGTTATGGGATTAGGGCAGGTATTGAATAATGTATGGCCGTTGTGTTTCACTTCACTTGTTTTGCCATGCATAGGGTATTGGGCATGCAACAGCTTTGCGCCAAAGAACATGCCCAATGCCTGGTGACCCAGGCATATGCCCAGAATGGGTATCTTATCGTGAAAGTGTTGTATGGCATCCATGGTAATGCCTGCCTGTAGCGGCGTTTCGGGGCCGGGAGAAATGATAAGTCTTGAAGGCTCCAGATCTATGAGTTGCTGCAGGGTCAGTTCATCATTACGATATACGGTGCATGCATTGCCTGTTTGCAGCAGGTAATGGTGCAGTATGTACGTAAAGGAATCGTAATTATCCAGCAGTATCCACATGGTCAGGAATTTGTCCGTTTACCTTATCGAAAAATGTACCCAGATCATGAAAGATATCGTTCACCATAGGCCATAGCTTGCCTATATGTTCAAACACCCACGGGGCTACCTGTGAAAGATAAGAATAGGTTTTAGAGGCTGCAATAGTATCGGGCCCTATCAGTTGCATGCGGTTGGCTATCCACAGAAAGGTGCTCCACACCATAGTGGCCATAGCAGCATATAGCAACCCGCCGATGCCTTTGTTTACCCATCCCAGCATAGCCGCTTCAAAACTGCTTTCAATAGCCTTTGCCAGCAGGCGCACCAGGAATACGATGCCTATGAATATCACCACGTAGCTGGCCAGCTGTGCCCATCCCGATGTGATGATATGTTTTTCCAGCAGGTAGGTGGCTAGTAGAGAAGAAAGCTTAAGGGAGCATATGATGCCCAGTACTATGGCCAGCATAGCAAAAACGGCTACAATGATGCCTTTCATGTAGCCGCGTATAAAAAATATAAGAATCAGCGAAACGCCAATGATATCTAATGCCATAGGGCAAGCACTATTGTGCCAACAGTTGCTTTACGGTTTCTGATATGGCCCTGCCATCGGCCTTGCCTGCCAGTTGTTTGCTAGCCACGCCCATTACTTTACCCATATCGGCAGGGAAACTGGCACCAACCTGTGCAATGATGTCTTTCAGTGCTGCCTGCAGTTCTTCTGCCGTCATCTGCTGTGGCAGGAAGCGGTCGATGATAGCCAATTCTTCACGTTCTTTCTGTGCCAGGTCTTCGCGGTTTTGCTGCACAAATATCTCCAGCGAATCGCGGCGCTGTTTTGCCATTTTCTGAAGCATCTTGGTTTCATCTGCTTCTGTCATTTCTACGCTGCTGCCCGATGTTTTTTCAAGCAATATAGCAGCTTTTATAGCACGCAAGGTGCGTAGCGCAGCTTCATCCTTAGCGCGCATCGCTCCTTTCATTTCTTCCATTACTTTTTGTTCCAGTGACATATGTAGTAATTTAAGTGTGTTCAATAATTATCCTTGCTCTTCTTTCTCTAGAGCATCACTTGCTTTCTTCAGGAAGTCTTTGGCAAATTGTTTCAACTCTTTTGCCAGTTCTTCATTGCGCGTAGCACGCAGGTATGTGTCTGAAAGGCCATATAGTGTTTGGTAGAAAAAGTCGTTCATTTCATCTACCATCATTTTCTTCGTCCACAGGTCTATACGCAACGCCGACTTCTCATCTCCATCCCACAAGCTTAACAATAAAGCTTTAGACTTTTGCATGTCGTCCACGCCACCACCCGGCGCATTCCATTCTATGGTTTCCGGCATTTTGTCTTCGTCCAGCTGAACTTCAATATTTATGTTAGATTTCATATAAGCGTAACCTTAAAGGCAGTTTGTTTTTAAAAGGGTTTCAAAAATACAACATCCAGATGCAATAATCGCCACCTTATTGATGACCACCTGGCAGCGGGCTCCATTTATCCAGTTGCTTGATGCACGCGCTGATGTCTTTAGGAATAGTAGCTTCTACATCCACCAGGGTGCCATCCTGCTTGTGCAGCACCAGTCTGTAAGCGTGCAGTGCCATCCTGTTAAGCAGTGGCCTTTCTGTTTCTTCTTTATCCGATAATTTATACTTGCGTTTGATGGCAGATAGCAGAAATGGCTTACCATCGCCATACAGCTCATCGCCCACCAGCGGGTGGCCTATCGATTGCATGTGCACACGTATCTGGTGGGTGCGGCCGGTATATATGCGAAACTGCACCAGTGAATACAGCGGCCATTGCGCCACTACTTTATAATCGGTAACAGATGGTTTCCCCTTTTTTGCTACCGTCATTTTACCTTTAATGACAGGATGTTCGGCTATAGCGGCCTCGATGGTGCCTTCTTCGGGTACTACCCGCCCTACTACCAGCCCGGCATAAAACTTACCTACTTCGTGCGCTTCAAACAGCCCTGACAAGTATTTATGAGCCTGCTCATTCTTGGCAAAGCAGATCACGCCACTGGTATCGCGGTCCAGGCGATGCACTACCCATATTTGTTGCCCCAGTTGCTTTTCCAGCACTTTATTTAGAGACGGAAGGTCTGAATTGAAGCGGTCGGGTATTACCAATAGCCCTGCGGGCTTGTTGGCTACCAGCATATCATCGTCTTCGTACAATATTTCTATATTCATTACTTGTTTTTAAAATAAGCGGCCAGGCTTTCATCCTCTTTTTTGCGCATAAGTTCTTTGTCATCTTTCTTTTTATCCTTAAAGCCGCAAAGATGTAAAGCTCCGTGAAAAATGACGCGATGCAGTTCGTTGATATAATCTACACCGAATTTTTCTGCATTTTCGGCCACGCGCTCTATGCTAATGTATATTTCACCGGTCAAAGTATTGGGCTCCCCGGTCATATCAAAAGTCACGATATCGGTAAGTGTATCGTGGTTCAAAAACTCCTTATTGATGCTGAGCAGGTAGTTATCACTACAGAAAATATATGTTAGCTCCACTTTTTTCAGGCCTTTGATATACTTGTTTGCAAGGCTATCGAGGTAAGCAGATAATGCGCGTTTATCCTTTAGTTTCGATTTTACTTCCTGCTCGTAAAAGCGTGCGGGCATGCCGTATAAAATTTGTGCAAAGGTCGCAACATTTTTTAGGTGTACCTATTACTAAGCAGTATTTTTGCATAAATGAGCACAGCCGCAGAAAAGAAGATCAGGTTATCGGAGCTGCCAACCGGTAAGCGTGCTGTTATTAAGGAGCATGAACACAGCGATTTTCAGCTTACGCTGATGGAAATGGGCTGTATACCGGGCGAACCGGTGTGGATAGAAATGATAGCCCCGCTGGGGGATCCGCTGGCCATCCAGATAGCAGGCTATTACCTGAGCATCCGTAAGCAGGATGCGGAAAAAATATGGGTAACTGTAGATACGGCTGCTTAGACCATCTCAAAGTAAATTAATATTTATATAAAAGTTGAGCCACTTCGCAGGGAGCGGTTTCATTACCTTTGCCACCATGCATATCGGGTTGTACTTCGGCAGTTTTAATCCCATTCATATCGGACATTTAATAGTAGCCAGCCACATTGTAGAAAATGCGGATATAGATAAGATATGGTTTGTCGTTTCGCCCCACAACCCGCTGAAAGAAGCACACTCCCTACTAAATGAATATGACAGGCTGCACCTGGTAGAGCTGGCTATAAAGGACAACAGTAAATTCAGGGCCAGCAATGTAGAGTTTCACTTGCCCAAGCCGTCTTATACTATAGATACGCTCACCTACCTGAAAGAGAAATTTCCGCTGGAACAATTCTCGGTCATTATGGGTTCAGATAGTTTTCAGAACATACATCGCTGGAAGAATTATGAACAGTTGCTGGCCAACCATAGCGTCATAGTTTATAACAGACCTGGCTTTGATATTGCCGAAACACATGGTGCCAGGCTTACCAGAGTGCAAGCACCGCTGCTTGAAATATCATCTACCTACATACGGAAGCAAATAAAAGACAACAAGAGCATACGTTATATAGTGCCCGATGCCGTATGGAAATACATTGAAGAAAACAGGTATTATAAATAGCTACTGCGGGCCTATGTTGCCGAAGTTGGGCGCAAACTCTGCACGGTACACTTTTATCAGTAATAATAAATAGGATATAAGGAGCGGGCCAAAGATAAAGCCCATGAACCCGAATATAGGGATACCTACGATAATGCCCAATGCAGTAACGATAGGGTGCACATCGCCCAAACGTTTTAATATTGTAAAACGAAGTAGATTATCTATACCGCCTGTAATAACAAATGAATAAATAGACAAGCCGATGGCTGCACCTGTATGCCCGGTAGAGAAAAGGTAAACAACCAGGGGCCCCCATATTATCATGCAGCCTATGAGCGGTACTAAAGAAGCTACGCCGGTAAGGATGCCCCAAAGTATATACTCATCTATACCGAATATCAGGTAGCCTAATATGGCTACAGCAGCCTGGCTAGCCGCCAGTATAGGTATGCCAACTGCATTTGATACCACCATCGTTCGCGTAGCCTCCCATATATTGTCAATGTTCTCAGGCTGTAGTGGTATATATTTCTGGATAGACTGCTCCATTTTACGGCCATCTACCAGCATAAAATAGAGTATAAAGAAAGCTAACAGGGCATTGGTAAGCATATTGGCTGTGGCGCCCAGTATGCCGGGTACTTCGCCGGTTATTCTTTCCGCTATGTTCATAAGCTGTTGCTGGTTGATGCGGAATTGAGGTGATATTGCCAATAACCTTGTCGCCAGGTTATTGATGGTATTGGTTAGCCGGTCCTTATTTTCTATTAATGCATTGAATTTTGGTATCAATATCTGAAGAATGCCCACTATGGGCAGCACAAATACGATGATGGCACTGAAGATGAATAATAAGGCTGTAGGTGCTTTTTTCCATTGGTGTATTACCGTAAGCTTAAAGTAGGGCTGGCGCAGCAACACATAAAATGTAACAGCACCCAGCAGCCCCGGGAAAAATGTAAACAAGTGCATGCCAACAGTGAGGGCAAGGAACAGGATAAGCCCTATTAGCAGGTATTGTTTAATGGTATTGTTGCGCATTTGTCTGGGTATAAGATTGCCACTATATGTCAATTATTAAATAAAATAAAAAATTCCTGCCACCAACGATAAGGCTGGCACGATATTTATTAAATTTACAATGAAATTCATACATCAAACTTATTAAACGAATTGTTATGGCTAAGACAGGAAAAACTGTAGCTACACTGCTGATAGGTGCTGCAATAGGTGCAGCTGTAGGCTATTTATTGGCAACAGATAAAGAAAAACGCCAGGAAGACCTTGGTAAAATAAAAGACCGTATCAACAACCTGAAAGATAAACTGGGTAAGAAAACAGAAGACCTGGAGCATCAAATTTATAATAGCTAATTTACCGCCATGTTCGAATTCATCGGCAAATGGAAGGATAAAATAACGGACTATGTAGACAAGCGCGTGAGCATCGTGAAGCTTGATATTATAGAACGTGTATCCCAGGTACTAAGCTTTTTTACATTTACCATTGTATGCTTTTTGCTGGTATTACCTATACTGCTTTTTTTAGGTATGGGTGCAGCTGAGTATATGGCAGAACTGGTAGGTTCGCGCGGAGGCGGCTATCTTATTATTGCCGGTATTTACCTGCTGGCGCTGGGGGTGCTGTTTGCTTGCCGAAAGATGTTTGTAAGAAAGTTTACCGGACTTTTCATTAAAGAAATGACAGATACGGATGAAGATGATACGGACGAGGATAATCAATAGTTACCGGCTTTTTAAAACTTTTGCGCTATAGCATGAAACTTTATTCGAAACAACTGAATAGCCTTGAGGAGTTGAGACGTGAAAAGCGTATGCTGAAACGTGCAATAAAGGAAAGTGAGAAAGAAGGTTTTTTTCCAGGCAGTAAGAAGGAAGGAAAAGATAATAGTGGCGAAACCGGCGATATATTGTCGGCAGCTGCAGGTTTATTTAGTGGTTCACCTTTAGGTAGCCTGGCTATGTCGATAGGTATGCCGTTGTTGAAGCAAACAGCTGGGAAAACGATTGCTAAAAGTGGTGGAAAGATTTTAGGTTCTCTGCTAAAAGAAGTAGGTTTGTCGTACCTGAAATGGAAAGCCGTGGAACTGGGTATAAAAGGAGTAAGGCAGCTAATAAAGAAACGGAAAGAAAAAATGGAGAAACAAAAGGCGCATCGTTGATGCGCCTTTTTAATATTCACTATTTTTCGTGTAATGCAATGACCGGGATGTGTGCCACTTTGGCTAAAGCCTTAGTGCTGCTTTTGTGAAATAATCCCTCAAAGAAGCTATGCCGGTGAGGTATCATTACCAGCAGGTCTATGTTGTTTTCTTCAACAAAATGTTGGATACCCACTGTTTTATCCGCATTATCTATAAAATGATATTGAGGGTCGGCCTCGCCTACCAGGTCATTCAGCGCAGTGGCTTCTTCGGGTGTGTTGGTAGCAAACTCTCTATTGTCATGATCCACGTTCAATACATACAACGCTGCTTTTGTGTTGTTTACCAGTTTTAGCAAGTCTGCAGCAGGAAGCTGCTCGCGTATATTTTTATAATCGCAGGCAAAACATATTTTCTTTGGAGGGATAAAATCAATACCTGGCGGCACAGCCATTACGGGATGTTCTGAATTGCGCAAGATATTGAGCAAACTGCCACCAAACCAGAAGCCATCATCATCGCTAAGGCTATTGCCTACTACTATCAGCCACGGCTGATGCTGTTTGGCATAGTCGGCTAATGCTTCGGTAATATCGCCAAATGAGATATGGCTTTGTATCGATATGCCGGGATAAATAGCTGAAAGGTTTCTTACCAGCTCCGCCATATGATTTTCAGCAATCTCCCTGCTTTCCTCTATAGGCATTACCGGCATGGGGTTTTCCGTAAATGTTACCGGTATAGTATAAGAATGTACTACTGCTATGGAAGCATTATACTCCTGTGCCATGCGACATGCATAGTGGAGTGCATGGTTGGCCACGTCAGAAAAGTCAGTAGCGGTAATGATTAAAGACATGTTCCTTTTTTTTCAATGAAAAGTTACTTGAAAAAAAGGGAACACAAAAGCTGAAAATGCTATTTAAGATAGAAATAATGGTATTATTTCTTCTTCAGGATGCTGCCAAGGCTTTTTTCGATCACCTGGCCAAAGGTTGCTAATATGATCTTTATATCCATCAGGATACTGCGGTTCTTCAGGTAGTATACATCCCATTGGATGCGTTTGCGCAGTTCACGCTCCACAGTTATCTCACCTATATAGCCTTTTATCTGGGCCATACCCGTCATACCGGGTGTAGCCTCATGGCGCAAATTGTAGTAGGGTATAAACTGTGAATAGTAGCGTGTATGGTACAGCATATGCGGGCGCGGGCCTACAATGCTCATATCGCCCAGTAGCACGTTGAAAAACTGTGGTGTTTCGTCAAGGTGTGTCAGCCGGAGAAATTTACCTATTGCAGTGATACGTTTATCGTTATTGGTAGCTTGCTTGGTATCAGCATCGGCATTTACATGCATGGTGCGAAACTTAAAGCAATCAAACTCAACGCCTTTATAACCTGTACGTTTTTGAATGAAGAAAACGGGCCCTTTAGATGTAAGTTTTATTAATATAGCCACTATAGGGTATAACCATGACATCACAAGTGCTATAAATGTAAAAGACACCGCAAGGTCCATCACCCTTTTTACTGCAGCATAATAGGCAGATGGCTGAT